>JAGXFT010000079.1 GCA_024637135.1 Nitriliruptorales bacterium
GGCGTGCGTCGAACCTCCCCGGCATGACCGCCCACTCGGCACCGGAGCACCTGGCCGGGCCCACCCAGTCGCGACCGTCCTGATCCTGGCATCGGCTGCCGGACGACGGTGCCGATGGCGATGTCACACCCATGTGGAACCATCGAGGTTGCATGGAACGATGTCACGCGAGGGACAGCCATGGGACCGGACCAAGTGGTCACAACGATGAACGATGACAGGGGCGGCAGGCGGATGGTGCCGCCGCCACCGCCGGAGCGGGGTGGTTGGGAGGCGCTGGTCGTCCACGCGAGCTCGATCGAGCCGCACCCCGACCTGGCGATGCTGCACGACGAGGATCTGGAACGGGAGGTCCGCCGTTCGGCGGGGGCGGCGACGGCGGCAACCGCGCGGTTGCTGGTGCTGTTGGGCGAGTTCGTGGTCCGGGGTGGCTGGGCGTGGCAGGGGGCCAGGACCCCGGGGCAGTGGTTGTCGTGGGCGCTGGGGATGGCGTCGTCGACGTCGCGCGAGCAGGTGCGGGTCGCGCTGGCGCTGCGGACGTTCACGGCGACCACCGAGCGCTTCCTGCGGGGCGAACTGTCCTACTCGAAGGTCCGGGCCATCACCCGCTGTGGGGAGCCCGCACTGGAACGCCTGCTGCTGGTCTACGCCGACAACGCACCGGCCGCACAGTTGGAGCGGATCGTGCGGACGTTCCGCCAGTTGGACGACCCGCGCGACCCCCACGACGAGCGGGGTGTGCGTGTCGCGCATCGTGGGGACACGATCCGGCTGACCGTGGACCTGCCGGTCGACACGGGCCTGCGGGCGGTGACGCTGCTCGATCGACTCGTGCAGGTGCTCGACGCCGAGGGCCAGCCCACCGACGACGACCTGCCCGGCGAGCCTGCCACGGACCGCCCGCCGCTGGACCCGATCGCGCGTCGCCGGGCGGACGCGTTCGCCCATGCCCTGGACCTGGCCGTGGCCCATGTCGACCAGGACCTGACCGGTGCTGCCCGCACCACCCTGGTCCTGCAGGGCGACGTCGACAGCACCGTGGACGCCCTCGCCGACCCGCTCCCCGAACCGTTGGCCGACCACGTCGCCGCTTCCGCGGAAGCGCCGGTCCCCACCGCGAGCCCGTCGCGGGACCCGGGCCGACGCAGCTCCGTGGTGGTGCAGGATCGCCACGGCGGCCTCCGGCGCCTGTCACGACACGTCCTCCGACGACTCGCGTGTGACGTCGCGATCCGGCGAGTGGTCATGCGGGACGGGCTCCCGATCGACGTCGGTCGGACCACCCGGGAGGTCCCGTTCCGCCTTCGCGAGGCCCTCCGGGCACGCGACGGGACCTGTCGGTTCCCCGGCTGTGCGGCCACGCGCCACCTCCACGCCCACCACGTCGTGCACTGGGGCGACGGCGGCCCGACCGACCTGGCCAACCTGCTCCTGCTGTGTGGCGCCCACCACCGGTTCATCCATGCCAAGGACTGGATCGTCGAACTCCCCGACGACGGCAGGGCGACGTTCCGAGCACCGGGGGCGGCCTCGCAGATGCGGTCGCACCTGGCGATGGTCGGGGGCGACCCGGGCGCTTCCGCAGAAGCGGCCCGCCGGACCGATCCGCGGTGTCTGCAACCACCCGGCTGGGACGGCGACCGGCTCCACCTCGACGACGCCCTGTCGATCATGGGCCAGGAACTCGGCCGTGTCATCGGCCTCGAACGCGCCGCGTAGCCACGACCAGGCCGCCGCGGCCTGCCGCCGTGCGATGCCGTGCGTGACGGTCGGTGCGTCGTGGACGCGGGAGCCTCCCGAGCGTCCCCGGGCAGCATCCACAGCCAGTGGAGATGGCAACTCTGCGAGCACTCCGGCACGGCACGTTGGGTGCACACCATCGAACAGGCCGACCATGACCGTGCCACGACCATCGGCCACCGGCCCGGCGATCCGTCGGCGCCCGTCGACCGCCCGACAACGCGTCCTCGACGCGATCGTCGACCTGGGGAGGGAGCTCGGACACCCGCCGTCGTTGCGTGAGGTGGCGGCTCGCACCGGCAAGAGCCTCAGCACGGTGCACCACCACACGGTGCACCACCACGTGTCTCGGCTGACGGCAGACGGCTGGGTTCGTCACCGCGCGGACCTGGCGCGCACCAGCGTGCCGGTGGCCCCGGCGCCCAGTCGTGCTGTCGATGCCGGACCCTCCGTCCGTGCCACGGGCACCCGGCCCCGAGGCGTGGAGGATCGTCGCCAGAAGAGACTGCGTTGCAGGACCTGGACCTGGCGCCGCAGGTCTTGGTCGATCGGTTCGAGACCCTGGCGGACTACGCCCAGTGCCGGCGAGACAGCCTCACTCGTTCGAGTCTGCCGCCTGCAGTGCGTCGACGTCGCGCACGGCGAACTGGCGGTGGAGCCATTCCTCGTTGAGGATGTCAGCAGGCACTCCCGGACGCGGTAGCGGTGCGCGGGCGGCCAGCCCGGTCCGTCAACGGGCTCGGTGTGGCCGTCCAGTTGCTCGTCGTCCAGGTCATCAAGGAAGGCGCGCACGGCCTGGGTGCGGCTGCGGCGCAGGTCCAGCACCTCGTCCAGTCCGGGACGGGCATCGCGATCCCACGGAACCTCCGGGTCCGGATCCATCTCGTCGAACGGCAGGGCCAGCGGCTCCCACGGCCGCGGGTCACCGAGGATCGCGCGGTGCAGCCAGGTCTCGGTGGCGAAGGCCAGGTGGCGCAGGGTCTGCGTGAACGACCACTCGCCGTCGACGGACTCGTGCAGCAGTTCGGGGTCCAGCTGCCGCGCCCGCGCCACCGTGCCGGCCCACAGTCGGTCCAGGACGTCCCATGCCTCCCGGAACCCGGCCGCATCGGTGGGACGCATCTTCACCCGGTCCATGCGAGGCCAGACCCGGCGTTCTACCTTGGCATGGCGCGCGTGTCCGGTGGCTTCGGTCTCTGAATCGTCGAGCCTGGGATGGGCACGTTGGCGACGGGATCTGGTGGTCGGTCGTCACGTCCACCACGGTCGGGTACGGCGACCTGAGTCCGGTGACCCCGATCGGTTCAGGACTCGCGGTGGTGCTCATGATCGTCGGAATCGGGACGATCGGGATGATCACCGGGAGATCGCCACCTGCTTCATCGATGGCGGCGGGAAGGCCCTGCCCAGGCCGGTGACCCTCGTTCGCGAGGAGTTGGGCAGGTAGCACGAACTCACCGGCGCGGAACGTCGACGCGTCGACGTTCCGCTGGAGGGCCTCGCAGGTGAGACACCCTCATGACCTGACCGGGGGCAGGGTCGATGCCTCCGGTCGACTGTGTCCGCGGAGTAGGCGCCCAGGTAGTCGAACCCGCTGTGTCCGGCGATGGAGGCGGCGTTGATGATCTTGCCGCCGCCGCGGGTGCGCATCGCCGTGGCCGCGGCCTGGACGCAGAAGACCACGCCGTGGACGTTCACGCCGAAGAGGGCGTCGAGGTCCTCGGGGGTCGTGTCCAGCAGCGTCTTGGTGCGTGCGATCCCGGCGTTGTTGACGATGACGTCGAGGCCACCCAGT
This sequence comes from Nitriliruptorales bacterium, assembly GCA_024637135.1. Classification (GTDB taxonomy): domain Bacteria; phylum Actinomycetota; class Nitriliruptoria; order Nitriliruptorales; family Nitriliruptoraceae; genus Salsipaludibacter. The sequence goes on from JAGXFT010000079.1 coordinate 3,536, forward strand.
TCGTCCACCACCGCGTCGACCATGGCGAAGGCGGCGTCGCGGTCCGAGACGTCGGCGACGGCCACGGCACTGCCGACGCCCAGGTCACGGACCTCCTCGGCAACGGCCTTTGCCTTCTCGGCGTCCATGTCGTTGATCGCCACGTCCATGCCGTCGCGGGCGAGCCGCAGGGCGATGCCCCGGCCGATCCCGCGTCCGGACCCGGTCACCACTGCCACCCGCTGTGCGTCTGCCATGTCGATCTCCTCGGTCGTTGCCAACGGTCGTGACGCTAGGGACGTGCACGTTGCACCAGCGATTCATCGTGGAGCACGTCGCCCCCGGATGCTCACGGCGTGAGTGGCCCGGGCGGATCCGCCGGTGCTGGCGACCGATGCACGCGCCGCTGCCGTGACCTCGATCACGGCAAACGCAACGAGGGGGCGACCATTGCGGTCGCCCCCTCGTTTGCCCAGGTCGGGCAGGACGCGGTGGTCAGCGCAGGACCGGGTAGCGGGACCCGACCTTGTCCTCCCACCACGCACCCAGACCCCACGTGCGGTCCGCGGCCACGTAGTACATGCCGACCAGTGCGGCAGCGTAGATGAGGTGGTCGTCCAGCACCGGGTTGTTGTCGGGGAGCAGGGCGGCGGCCCACATCAACGTCAGCAGGGTGGTGCCGGCGATCATCGACAGCCGCATCGCGACGCCGAAGGTCAGGCCGATGCCGACGCCCAGCAGGCCGAGCATGAACAGCCAGTCGGCCCAGCCGGCGCCGGCAAACGACTGGAAGAAGTCGACGAACGGGCCGCTGGTGCCGAAGTTGAGAAAGCCGAAGGTCGGGCTCCCGCCGTTGAGCCAGGCGGCGTCGCCCATCACGTCGATGGTGCCGTCCTCGAGCCGACCGGTGGCAAAGCCCAGTGCGAACAGCTTGTCGAGGAAGGCCCACAGGAAGACCAGCCCGATGCCGATCCGCGTCGCGGCGAACGCCTTGGCGGCGCGGGACGGGTTGCCCGCGACCGGCGCAACCCCTTCGGTGTCGATGACATGGTCCTGGTGGATCACGGAGTGGGAGATGGTGGCCATGGTGATGACCTCGTTTCCTGGGTTGATTCCCTGGTCGGCACCGGTGGGTGGTTCCGGTCGCCATGGTCACAGTGTGGCGTCTCGCAGCCCGTGGCCGGAACGAGAACGACCCGGTCGAAACGGCCACTTGGCCCGGTTCGGGAGCCCCCCGACGGGACCCTTGGCGGTCTCGTCGGGACCATCGGCCCATGGCGGACGGACCTCCACCAACAGGACCGGGATGGACACCACCGGGCCAGGATCCGTGCGGAGGGGCCGTCCGCCCTCGCCTCGCGGGGGCCCGTCGGCAGGGCAGTGGCGGGGCATCACGACGTCGTGATCTCGCGCCTCGACGTCACCACCGAAGGGGGGTCACACGGAAAGAGACCTCATTGTCGGGGTTGGGTCGTGGAGTCCCGGAGAATCAGTTGAGGCTCGAGTCGAATGGTCCTGCCGGGCTGGGCGGGGTCATCGAGTCGCTGGGCGAGCAAGCGCACCGCGGTCTGTCCAAGGTCGCCGATCGGTTGACGGATCGCGGTGAGGCGAGGGTGGAACAGGTCGGCCCATTCGAAGTCGTCGAAGCTGGCCAGGCTGATGTCGTGGGGGACGGTCAGGTCGTGATCAGTCATCCATCGCATTGCCGCGATGGTTGCCTGGTTGTTGCCATCGATGAGCGCTGTCGGGGTCGGCTGCACGGCGAAAGCCGGTCGAGTACGTGCTGGGTCGCTTCGGGGGTGTTGCCGGCCTGCTGGATGCGGGGGCGGGGTGCGGCTCGCCTGCAGGCCGATCGGCCCGGGTTCCGCCCGGTGGGGTTCGCCTCGCCCTGGGACGCCGCAGTGTGGGCGGTGCTGTCCCAGCGCACCCGGATGACCCAGGCCGCGGCCGTCCGCCGTCGCATCGCCGAGCGCCATGACACCACGGTCGAGGTCCACGGCCAGCACCTGCCCGTGTTCCCCGGCCCGCAACGCTCGCCGACGCGGTGGACGACCTGTCCGTGTCGGAGGTGAAGCAGCGGCGCCTGGCGGCCGTCACCGAGGCCGCCCTGGACGGTCGCCTCGACGCGGACCGCCTCCGGGCCGGTTCCGTCGAGGACGCCATTGCGGACCTGCAGGAGTTCGATGGCATCGGATCGTTCAGCGCCGAGTTGGTCCTGTTGCGCGGCGCGATGCTGGTCGACGCGCTCCCGATCCGGGAGCGTCGCCTGCTGGCCGGCGTTGGGTCGCTGTACGACATCGCCGACGCGGACGCCGATGACCTCGCACGGGTCGCCGAGGCCTGGGCGCCCTACCGCACCTGGTGCGCCGTCCTCGTCCGGTCCGCCTTCGAGCGGTCCTGAGGCCGACACCCCGACGGCCGCCTGGTGTACGGCTCCAACCCAGCACCAGCGAATCGCGGACGTGGCTGGACGCTGCCCTGTCCGGCGGTGACACCGTTGCGTTCGGATGGGTGGCGCTGCTGGCGTTCCGCCGGTTGTCGACCAAGCGGGAGGTGTTCCCGTGCCCCTGTCGATCGACGGTGCCATGGACCGCGTGGACGCGTGGCTCCAGGCGCCCGCAGTCGCTGGCGGTGGGCCGCTGCCACGACAAGACCGAATCCCGATGGCTGTTCGGGTGAGACCATGGGCAGCAAGAAGGAGTACACGGGACCGGCCGACGCGTTCGACCGGTACGACGCGGGGATCGACCGCGTCGAGGATGTGGCGCGCAAGGGTGCGGCCAACCCCTACACGTCGGGCAACGGCTGGATGGCGAGCTACCTCGGCAAGCAGGGCGACGTGGCGATCCGGCTGGGCAGCGACGTCCTCGAACAGTTCCTGGCCGAGCACGACACCGAACGGCCGGTGTCGCACGGGGCGGTCATGAAGGACTTCGCGCTGGTGCCCGACGCCATCGTCGCAGACCCCGAACAACTGGCCGCGGTCCTCCGCCGGGCCCACGCGCACGTCGACCGGCCCCCGCAGAAGTAGCGGCCGCCCGGGGGAGCCCGGACGGCCGCGTCATCTCCCGTCGACGTCCGGACGCACGGGATCAGCCCGGCGGATCGACCCAGGTGACGGTGAGCCCGTCGACCGTGTTCGGACCCTCCTGGGCCGACCTCGGGACCTGCTCGGGGGTGAGCGGCACGCCCACGAACAGGAGCCCGAGGTAGTACAGGGCGCCGTAGCCGGTGACGCCGACCTGGCTGGCCGCGACGTCCACCGTGCGTGCCACCGCCGCCAGCAGCCAGGTCTGGCCCTGGCCGCCAGACGCCGAGGCGACGTGGTGTTGCACGGTGACGGCGGCCTGGCCGTTGCCGCGGGTCGCCGATCCCACCAGTGCTCCCAGGACCGCGAGCCGGTCGACCGCATCGGCCAGCGGGGTCGTCGGATCGGGGGAGCCGCCCAGCCACCCGCTGATCGCCTCCTGCGTCGGCGCGACGATCGGGGCGTCGTCGACGTGTTGCTCCGTGTATCGCACCTGGGGTGGGTCGGCGACGCCGTAGGCGGTGTACACCGACGCCAACTCGTCCCCCCAGGTGCTCATGAGGGTCGACAGGATGGCGGAGTCCGCCGCGGTGAGGCCGGGCGCGACCGCGATGCCCGATCGGTCGCCTCCACCGATCTGGCCCCCGCTGGTGTCCAGGACGACGGTCATCGGTGGACCCGTCGCGGGACCGGCATCGTCCCGACCATCATGCCGCCGGAACCGCGGCGAGGTTCTCACTGGGCATCGAGACGTCCTTCGGGTCGACCACGACCAGCATGTAGTACGCCGCGTAGAAGTCCTGCTGGGTGAACCACTGCTCGTGTGAGCACTTCTGGGTGTTGGACAGGCAGGCGATCAGGAGGCGGTCGTGCTCCGGCCCCTCGACCTTGGCACTGCTGCTCTTGAGCCCGTCGGCGATGACGCCACTGCCGACGGCCTGGCTGATCAGGGTCCCGACGACCTTCAGGCCGGCCACGACGACCTGGGCACCGTCGTCGCCGGAGAAGGCCGCGCTGATGAGGTCGGTCGCCCCCTTGATCATCTCGTCGGCGTCGAAACTGTCGGCGTAGGTGACCATCCAGTCGGACTCGGTGACCATGGCCACGAGGGCGTTGGGCACGGCGAAGCCGAACTGCTTCTCGAACTCGGTGTCCAGGCCAGCCTGCAACTCGGCCGTGAGCGTGTTCATGGCCTCGGCGAGTTGTTGGGTGGCCTCGATCTGCTGGAGGAGGGGCGTGGTCGAGTGTGACGGCATGGGAAAAACTCCTGGTTCCTGGGATGTGCGGGATGGGGCGTGCAGGATGCTGCGAAGGCGTCCCTCCCCCAACGAGGAACGGACGCGACCGGCAGGCGTCGGTCCTCCACTCTGCTCACCGTCGACCCCCCGGGGAAGTGGACCGGTGTCGTGACGGCACGGGTACCCCGACGTCGGACCGGGAAGCCCTCGCAGGCTAGTTGCGGGCGCAATCGACGTCAACGGCTGCGTCGCGCGCGCCGGTTTCCGGGGTGGTCGGAGCGAGTCGACCGTGGTCAACCGGCTCGCCCCACGCCGCGATCTTCTGCAGGCGGCCCATCCGCGACGGTCTCAGTTGGCGAGCAGGTCGTTGCCGTGACGGAGGAAGGCCACGGCGGTCGCGACCGGGTCGTCGCTGGCCAGCAGGTTGGCGTGGGACAGCAACGAGCCCCCGAAGGTGGGGCCGTTCCACCACGGGTCGTCCGGATGGTCCCCCCCGGCGCCACGTACAGGTAGGGCTCGTCGTGCTCGCCGTCGCCGGGCGACGCGCCGTAGCTGGCCCGCGTCGACTCCGCCTCCGACCCTGGCTCCGGTTCGCTGCGACGCCAGTCTGCCAGGCCGGCCGTCCGTCGTGTCGGCGCACGGATCATGCATCGCCGGGCGACCGGCCCGGCTACAGGAGGATCTCGTCGGCGAAGACCAGGCGTTGTTCCACCTTGGGGCGGTTGCGGGCCAGCGGGCCGGCCTCGCGCGGGGCCAGGACGTCGCCCGGCAGGCGCTCCCACTCCTCGACCACCACGCGCCAGTCGCCGGTGACCGCGCCCTCGGTGTCGCCGTCGGCGGCCGTGTCGGGGTCGAGGGGGCGGCGCAGGTCGACGTCCTCGCCCGCATCGAGTTCGCCGACCCAGGCGGCCTCGGCGATGGACGACCCGGTCCCACGGATCGACAGCCGCTGCGTCGTCACGGTCTCCCAGCCCAGGTCGGTCGGCAGCAACGGGTCGCGTCGTTGCAGCCGTGCCACCACCGTCCTGGTGGCGTCGACCTGTTGGACCAGGGCGGCGATCGGCGGGAGGGGCCCGATCGTGATCGGCAGCGTCCGCACCCCCACGGTGCCACTGAGCACGACCCGCACGTGTGACTCGTCGGTGCGCGACACCGACACGGTCCGCTCGGGCGGCAACTGGACGTGGTCGCACCGCACCGGTGCCGACAAGTGGCAGCCGTCGACCGACGACGGCTGGTAGCGCGCCACGGCCAGCCGCACGAACGCCCAGAACGTCGGGCCGGCGTCCAGCGCGACGTCGACGTACCACAGCCCACGCTCCTCGCTGAACTGGGGTCGGTACCCGACGGCCTGGACCAGCGGCCGGCCCCGGATCGTGTCCAGCGGCAGCACCCGCGGCGGCGCCACCGGCCGCCCCGGCTCCGACTCGTCGTCGAACCCGGCCAGGTGCAGCAGGTCGTCGAGTTGCAGCGCGTTCATGGCCCGTTGGGTCACCGGAGCGCCGATCCACACCGGGTCCTGGGCGGCCTTGGACACGAACGGGAACCCCTGCTCCCCGTCGCCCTGCGGCTCGAACTCGTCACCCTGTCCCGGCGGCGCCAGCAGGACCGCCAGCAGTTCGCCGTCCCCGCTCGAGAACCACGGCCGCTGGAGGTAGATGCGGACGCCGGCACGCCGGACGTGGCGCCGTGCCATCGGGTGCTCGGGTTCCTCACCGACGTCCCAGCGGAACAGCGGGATCGCCGAGTGCACCACCGGGGCGGCCGGTGGGGCCGACGACGGCACGTCCACCTCCACCGTCGCGCTGACGGTCGACTGGCCGTCGTCGCCGTCGTGGGTCGGGGCCAGCAGCGACGGGTGGAAGTACTCGCGGAAGCGGGTGGTGGCACGGAACCGGTACGTGACCAGCCGGTGCCGGGTGTCCCCGAAACGATGCCGGGCCTCGTGCCCGCGCAACCCCGGTAGCCCGGGCAGCGCGATCCGCCCGTCCGGCTCGCCCCACAGCACGGCGATGTCCTCGGCCGGGTCGATCGCGGTCTGGAACGCCACGGCGGCCACCGGACGACGCTGCCACCGGCCCAGGGTGACCGCGTCGTCGACGTCCTCCCAGGTGGCGTCGGACACCAACGCGTCGGTGCTGGGGCCGTGCACGTCGACCCCGCCGAACAGGACCACGTCGACCTCGCCGCGCAGGCGCTGGGGGAGCA
>JAGXFT010000001.1 GCA_024637135.1 Nitriliruptorales bacterium
GGTCTTGTCGGTCCGGAACACCGCGGCCAACGCGAAGGCCAGCACGACCGTCAGCAACCCGATGGCCGCCGGCAGGCGGCCGTCGGTCCAGCCGTCCCACTGGCGGTCGGCCGTCAGGATGACCGACTCGACGACGACCCACACCAGCGCGGTCGGGATCATGTAGCGCCACCCCAGGTTCATCAGCTTGTCGTAGCGCATCCGTGGTTCCGCGCCGCGCAGCAGGATGAAGAAGAGGATGAAGACGCTGGTCTTGAGCAGGAAGTACACCACGGGCAGCCACCCCTGCAGCCACGCCGGGCCGAACAGCGGGCCGTTGGGTCCGCCGAAGAACAACGTGATGACGATGGCCGACTGGATCACCACGCCCATGAACTCCGACAGCATGAACATGCCGAACCGCAGGCCGGAGTACTCGGTGTGGAAGCCCGCCACCAGTTCCTCCTCGGCCTCGGCGAGGTCGAACGGCGGCCGCTGGGTCTCGGCGATCATCCCGACGACGAAGACGGCGAAGGCCGGGAACAGCGGCAGGAACAACCAGTTCGGGGCACCCGGGAACAGACCGTTGTCGGTGGCCTGGAAGGCGACGATGTCGGAGATGCGCAACGACCCGACGTAGAGGATCACCGAGGCGACGGCCAGCCCCTGGGCGATCTCGTAGGAGACCATCTGGCCGGTCGCGCGCACGGCACCCATCAGCGGGTACGGGGACTGGGACGCCCACCCGGCCAGGAAGACCGCGTAGACGTGCAGCGATCCCATCGCCAGCAGCCACAGCACCCCCACGCCCAGGTCGGCGGTGACCAGGTCGAACGTCTGGCCCCACAGCGTGACCTCGCCACCGATCGGGATGACGGCGACCGTCAGGAACGACACGACAACGGCCACGATCGGGGCGACCGTGAACAGGCCCTTCTCGACCATGCCCGGGGTGACGTCCTCCTTGAAGAACATCTTGGCGCCGTCGATCAGCGTCTGGCCGATCCCCAGGGGCCCCACCCGGTTCGGACCGACGCGGTCCTGCATGAACCCGACGACCCGGCGTTCCGCCCAGATCAGCAGGGCGGTCACGAGCAGGAACAACACGAAGGTCAGGAAGGCGGTGAACAGCCCGGGCCAGAAGCCGGACCACCACGTGGCGAGGGAGGACTCCATCAGGCGGTCACCTCCTGGTCCGCGGTGTGGGCGTCGTCGGGTGCGGCCACGCGCGTGACCGACACCCGGTCACCGAGGTGGCGCGGGTTGGCCCCGACGTCGAGTGTGGCGTCGGGTGTGGAGTTGGCCGGCACGAAAACCGTGCCGGGTGCCTGGTCGGGGGTGACGACCAGCGGCAGGGTCAGTTCGACCTTGCCCCCGGCCACCACCACCACGACGTCGCCGTCGGACAGGTCCCGGGCCGCGGCGTCGGACGGGTGCAGGCGGGCAACGGCCGTGCGCGCGGTCGCGGCGAGGTCGGGCGCGTTGACCTGGTGGACGCCGTGGTCGAGCAGGAACGGATACGTGTCGACGGCCAGGTCGTCACCGTCCGCGTCGTCAGCCGACTCGGATGTCGACTCGGAGTTCGACTCGGGGGGCCACTCCACCGGGGTGGTCGGGGCTGCGAGCGTCGCCGCCTCGGCACGGATGCCGTCGAGGTCGACGAAGCCCAGGTCGTGGCCCAGCAGGCCGGCCAGTTGCACCAGCACCTCCCAGTCGTGCTGCACCAGTCGGGGCCCCGCCACGCCGGGCTGGAACCGCTGGGCACGGCCCTCCCAGTTGGTCCGGGTGCCGCCCCGTTCCTGGCTGGCCGTGACCGGCAGCACCACGTCGGCGTGCTTGGTGGTGGCGTTGGCGACGATGTCGTGGGTGACGATCGTGGCCTTGCGCAGGGCCTTGGCGACCAGTCGCTGGTCGGCGACGTCCTGCACCAGGTCCACGCCCAGCAGGTACAGGACCTTGATCTTGCCCTTGCCGGCCAGGCGGAGGATCTCCTCCAGGTCGTTGCCGTGCTCGGGGAGGTCGTCGACACCCCAGGCCGCGGCGACCTCGGCTCGCTGGTCGTCGTGAGCCAGTCGGCGACCACCCGGCAGCATCCCGGCCGCGAGTCCGTTGTCCAGCGCACCGCGGGCGTTGCTCCGGCGGGGCACCCAGGCGACCTTGCCCCCGACGGCGTCGGCCAGTCGCCCGGCCGCGGCCAGCGCGCCGTCCCCGGCTCGCTCGCCGACCAGCACCACGGGCGTGTCGACCTCGCCCAGCGCCGCAGCAACCTCGGACAGGTGGCCGTTCCCGGTGTCGTCGGCAACCGCAGCGGCCAACGCATCCAGCGCCGCGGCCTCGGCCCCCACCCCGGTCGGCAGGCGCCGCCACAGCAGGTCGAGCAGGGACCCGGTGGAGGCCCCGACACCGATGATGCGGGCCTTGTCGTTGCGCCATGCCTTGCGCAGGCGCAGGTACAGGATCGGGACTTCCTCTTCCGGGTCCAACCCGACCGTCAGCACCACGCCGGCGTGTTCGACGTCGTCGTAGGTGGCGGTGTCGCGTCCGGCCAGCGCGGCCAGGGCGGCACCCTCCGACGCCGGCGCGACGCGGGTCCGGAAGTCGACGTCGTCGGTGCCCAACACGGTGCGCGCGAACTTGGCGGCCACGTAGGCATCCTCGTCGGGCAACCGGCCACCGCTCAGGACGGCGGTCGGGACGACGTCGGTGCCGGGGCCGTCGGGTGCCAGCACGTCCATGACCGTCGTCAGCGCACGGGCCCAGTCGGCCTCGACCAGGTCGTCCCCCTCGCGGACCAGCGGGGTGGTCAGGCGGGTGTCGGCGGTCAGGTGGCCGTAGCCGAAGCGACCCTTGTCGCAGTTCCACATCTCGTTCACCGGCATGTTGGTGCGAGCCAGTTGGCGTTCGACCTCGCCCCGGCGCGACTGCACCGTCAGCGAGCACCCGGCCGAGCAGCCGTCGCAGACGCTGGGCATCGACCGCAGGTCGAACGGCCGCGCCTTGAAGCGGTACGAGGTGGAGGTCAGCGCGCCCACCGGGCAGATCTGGATGACGTTGCCCGAGAAGTAGGACTCGTAGGGCTCGTCCTCGTAGATGGCGACCTGTTCGAGTGCGCCGCGTTCGAACAACTCGATGAACGGATCACCGGCGACCTGGTCGGAGAATCGCGTGCAGCGGGCACACAGGACGCAGCGCTCGCGGTCCAGCAGCACCTGTGCGGACACTGCGACCGGCTTGTCGTACTTGCGCTTCTCGTCGACGAAGCGCGAGTGGCCGCTGCCGTGGGCCATCGCCTGGTCCTGCAACGGGCACTCGCCGCCCTTGTCGCACATGGGGCAGTCGAGCGGGTGGTTGATCAGCAGGAACTCGAGTTGTCCCTCCTGGGCCTTCTCGGCCACCTCACTGGTCAGGTGGGTGTTGACGACCCAGCCGTCGGCGGCCTCGGTCGTGCAGGCGGTCATCGGCTTGCGCTGGCCCTCGACCTCGACGATGCACTGGCGGCAGGCACCGACCGGGTCCAGCAACGGGTGGTCGCAGAACCGCGGGATGATCGTCCCGAGTTGTTCGGCGGCACGGATCAGCAGCGTCCCCTTCGGGACGGTGATCTCGGTGCCGTCGATCGTCAGGGTGACGGTGTCACCGGTCGGGTTGGGCATGCTCACACCCCTGCCGTGGCGAGGTCGTTGCGTTCGAGGTACTCGGTGGCCGTCGCGGTCCGCGTGGACTGCAGGTGGTCGGGCAGTCGGCCGGCCGACTTCAGCAGGTACTCGTACTCGTCGCGGAAGTACTCCAGCGAACTGAGCACCGGAGAGGTCAGGGCGTCCCCGAGCGCACAGAAGCTGCGCCCGAAGATGTTGTTGGAGATGTCGGCCAGCAGATCGAGGTCCTCGCTGCGACCGCGCCCGTCCAGGATCCGCTCGTAGACCTGCGCGGTCCAGTAGCCGCCCTCGCGGCACGGGGTGCACTTGCCGCAGGACTCGTGCTCGTAGAACTTGACGTACCGGTACACGGTCTCGACCACCGACGTCTTGTCCGAGTGCAGCATCAGGGCGCCGGTGCCCAGCAGCGAGCCGGCTTCCTGGATGGCCTCGAAGGTGTAGGGGAGGTCGACGTGCTCGGCGGTCAGGATCGGCGTCGAGGAACCACCCGGGAAGAAGAACTTCAACTCGCGGTCGTCCAGCATCCCGCCCGCGGCCTCGATCATCTCGCGGATGGGCGTGCCCAGCGCGAACTCGTAGTTGCCGGGGCGCTTCACCTCGCCCGAGATGCACATCAGCTTCGGCCCGGTGGACTTCTCGGTGCCGTACTGGTTGAACCACCCCGGACCCCGGCCGACGATGTAGCCGGCGGAGGTCACGGTCTCGACGTTGTTGACCGTCGTGGGGCAGCCGTAGAGCCCGTGGGTCGCCGGGAACGGCGGGCGCAGCCGGGGCTGGCCGCGACGCCCCTCCAGGGAGTCCAGCAGCGCAGTCTCCTCACCGCAGATGTAGGCCGCGGCGCCGCGGTGCAGCGTGATGTCGACGCGCTTGCCGGACCCGAACACGTCGCCACCCAGGTACCCGCGCTCGTAGGCCTGTTCGATGGCGCCACGCAGGCGGCGCGACACCAGCCCGAACTCGCCCCGCGCGTAGATGTAGGCCATCTCGGACTGGATGGCGAGGCACGACACGATGATCCCCTCGACCAGGGAATGCGGGTCGCGCTCCATCAGCGGGCGGTCCTTGAAGGTCCCCGGCTCGGACTCGTCGGCGTTGACGACCAGGTAGACCGGCTTGCCGGTGTCCTGGGCGATGAACGACCACTTCAGCCCGGTCGGGAACCCGGCGCCCCCGCGACCGCGGAGACCGGAGTCCTTGATGGACTGGATCATCTCGTCGGGGGTGCGGTCCAGGGCGACCCGCACGTCCTGGTAGCCCCCGTGGTCCTCGTAGACGTCGATGTCCCACGCGCGGTCGACGTCGTAGCGACCCGACAGGGCCGTGACTGGTCCCAGCGTGCCCATGTCAGGCACCTCCCGTGTCATCGGTGTCGTCGACCTCGTCGGGCGAGGTGTCGTCGTCACCCGTCCGGGGCGTGGCCGTCGTGCCCGGCTCGTCGGTCGACATCGACGGGTTCGCGCCGGCGTCGTCGTCGGGCGCGGCGTCGGCCTGGTCCGCGTCGTCCGCGACATCCGCGGGTTCGCCACCGTCCACGTCGGGCCCGGGCTGGGCGTTGTCCTCGGCCGCGGCCGCCACCGCCGGCGCGTCGTCGCGCTGGTCGCCCGTCAGGTCGCGGTCGGGATGGGGCTCGTCCTGCTGTCCGGGTTCGGCCGCGTCGGCGGGGGCGTTGCCGTTGGTGCCCGTGAACCCGGCCAGGAAGATCTCGCCACCGTGGCCGGCGCGGTCCCCACCCGGGTGCGTGACCGGGATGTCGGTCTCGCCGGTCTTGTAGGACGGCGGCACGTCGTAGCCGGTGATCGAGTGACGGGCCGCCTCGACGAGGTGGTCGCCGAAGGCGTCGTTGGCCCCGGACAGTTCGCGCTCGACCTCGGCGAAGGTGGGAGCGGGCTCGCCGGACCAGCTCGACGTGGGCGGTTCACCGGACCGGCACCCCGACAACAGGCGGTCGGCCTCGTCGTCGGTGAGCGGCCCGTACATGTCGTAGTTGACCTGCACCACGGGGGCGGCGTCGCAGATGCCCAGGCATTCCGCCTGCTCGATGCTGACCTTGGTCTCGGGGTCCCGGACCTCGCCGCCCAGTTCCTCCTTGTAACGGTCGAAGATGACCTGTCCCCCGGCGATCTGGCAGGTCGGGTTGGTGCACACGCTCAGGAGGTAGTCACCGACCGGCTCGCGCTTGTACATCGTGTAGAACGTCGCGACGGCGCCGACCTCGGCCTTGGTCAGGTCCAGCAGCCGAGCGCACTCGGCGATCCCGGCCTGGCTGACGTAGCCGTGCTCGGACTGCACCAGGTGCAGCAGCGGGAGCAGCGCGGAGCGAGCGACCGGGTAGCGCCGCACCAGCGTGGCCGCGGTGGCGTGGAAGTCGTCGCTGAAGGACGTGGGGGCGGCCTCGCCCCCACGGTCGGCGGTCGGGTCCGACGTCACGTCGGGAGACACGTCGGTGCTCATCGGTCGACTCCCCCCATCACGGGGTCGATGGAGGCCACGACGACGATCACGTCGCTGATCAGGTGCCCGCGCGCCATCAGGTCCGCGGACTGCAGGTGCACGAAGGAGGGGTCCCGGACGTGCACGCGGTAGGGGCGGTTGGTGCCGGTCGAGGTGATCGAGTAGCCCAGTTCGCCACGAGGACCCTCCACCGCCTGGTAGACCTGCCCGGCCGGGACCGCGAAGCCCTGGGTGACGATCTTGAAGTGGTTGATCAACGCCTCCATGGACTCACCCATGATGTGGCGGATGTAGGTCGGGTCGTTGCCGATCCCGTCCGGGCCCAGCGCCAGCTTCGACGGCCACGCGATGCGCTTGTCGTCGACCATCACCGGGCCGCCCGGCAACGTCGCGACGGCCTGGCGGGCGATGCTGATCGACTCACGCATCTCCTGGACGCGCAGCAGGAAGCGTTCGTAGCAGTCGGCCCCGTGGCCGACCGCGGCCTCGAAGTCGTACTGCTCGTACCCGCAGTAGGGCTGGCGCTTGCGGAGGTCCCAGTCGACCCCGGCCGAGCGCAGGATCGGGCCCGTGACGCCCATGGCGGCGCACTCCTCCGGGGTCATGATCCCCACGCCCTCCAGGCGCGACACCCAGATCGGGTTCTTCTGGAGCATCTGCTCGTACTCGCCGATCCGACCCTCCATGTAGTCGGCCAGCTTCAGGCAGCGTTCGGCGAAGTCCTCGGTGACGTCGTTGGCGAGGCCCCCGGGACGCACGTAGGCGTGGTTCATGCGCAACCCGGTCTGGGACTCCAGCAGGTCCAGCACGTGTTCCCGCTCGCGGAACCCCGACGTCATCATCGTCGTCTGGCCCAACTCCATGCCACCGGTGGCCAGCCACACCAGGTGGGAGCCGATCCGGTTGAACTCCATCAGGATCACGCGGATGGCCTGGGCCCGTTCCGGGGCCTCGATGTCGAGCAGGCGCTCGACGCCCAACGAGTAGGCGGTCTCGTTGAAGATCGGCGCGAGGTAGTCCATGCGGGTGAAGAAGGTCGAGCCCTGGGCCCACGTGCGGAACTCGGCGTTCTTCTCGATCCCGGTGTGGAGGTAGCCCACGACCGGCTCGACGGCCAGCACGGTCTCGCCCTCGCACTCCAGCACGAGTCGGAGGACGCCGTGGGTCGACGGGTGCTGCGGGCCCATGTTGATCGTCAGGGTGGACTCGCCGATGGCGTCGTCCAGCGACTCCCAGTCGGCGCCCTCGACCCAGTACTCGGTGCCGCCGCCCCCATGGTCGGGGCGACCGCTGCGCTGCAACGCGATCGGCGCGGCGTCGGTCCCGTCATCGGGCGTGTTGCCGGGCAGGACGGCATGCGTCTGGCGGACCTCGCCGACGTCGTCGGTCCGGTCGGCGGCGCCGTCGGGCAGTGGGTTGGTGTCGGGCGCGTCGGCATGGGTGTGGTCGTCGTCGCGAGGGCCGGCCCCGACATGGTGCTCGGCGGCGGTGTCGGCATCGACGTTGGTGTCACTCATGCCGGTCTCCCCCACGCTCGCCCCCGACGACCTGGCGGAGTTCGCGGTCCTGCGGGTTCGGGATGAACTTGTCGTGTTCGTACTCGACCTCGACCCCACCGAGTGGGTAGTCCTTGCGTCCCGGGTGGCCGACCCACTCGTCGGGCATCAGGATCCGGCGCAGGTTCGGATGGCCGGTGAAGTCGACGCCGAACATGTCGAAGACCTCGCGCTCGTAGAAGTTGGCGGTGGGCCACACGTCGGTGACGCTGGGCAGCACCGGATCGGTGTCGTCGACCCCGACGGACACGCGGAAGTGGTGGTTGCGGGACCACGAACGCAGCAGGTAGTTCACCTCGATGACCCCACGGTCACGCTCGATCCGGTAGTCGGGCCAGCCGGTGGTGGCGGGCTGGCGCTCGACCACGAACTCGCCCGCCGGCCAGTGCAGGGCCGACAGGTCGGCCAGCACGTTGGCACGCACGGCCCGGTCGTCGCGGCAGAACACCACCAGCGCGTGGACCCGCTCGGGGGCCACCTGCACGGTCAGTTCACCGTGGCTGATGTCGGTCGTGACGGCGCCGAAGCCGTTGACGATGCGCTCGGCCAGCGCCTCCAGCGTGAGCGGCTCGTCGTCCAGGCCAGCGGTGGCCGCGGGGCGACGCCGGTCGTCGGCCGGGGTGGCCGCGGCGGCCGCGGCCTCGTCGGGATCGGCGACCGGGGTGTCACCCAGGTCGGCGGGTGGTGGTGCGTCGGCAGGGGTCGCCATCACTTGGCCCCTTGCTCGGCAAAGGTCTCGCCCTGGATCTTGGCGTGGAGCTTGAGGATGCCGTCCAGCAGCATCTCGGGGCGGGGCGGGCAGCCGGGGACGTACATGTCGACCGGCACGATGTGGTCCACGCCCTGCACGATCGCGTAGTTGTTGAACATGCCGCCGGAGGTGGCGCACACGCCCATGGAGAGGACCCACTTGGGGTCGCTCATCTGGTCGTAGATGCGGCGCAGCACGGGCGCCATCTTGTTGGAGACGCGTCCGGCCACGATCATCAGGTCGGACTGGCGCGGCGAGGCCCGGAAGACCTCCATGCCGAAGCGGGCCGCGTCGTGGCGAGGCCCACCCATCGACATCATCTCGATGGCGCAGCAGGCGAGGCCGAACGTGGCCGGCCACAGCGATGCCGACCGCGAGTAGTTGACGAACTTCTCGAGGTTGGTGAGCAGGATCCCGGACGGCAGGTTTTCCTCTAGTCCCATGACAGACCTCCTCGGCCGATCTCGTAGACGAAGGCGACCCCCAGGATCCCCAGGAACAGCAGCATCTGGA
>JAGXFT010000080.1 GCA_024637135.1 Nitriliruptorales bacterium
CGGCGACCGCCTGACGCTGACCTCGCGACACCCGGGGTCGGCCGGCGACGCGCTGGTCCTGCGCGCCACGCCCATGGCACCACCAGCCTCCCCGTCCACCTCCGGGCCCTCGGACGACACCGGGCCGAACATGGTCGGCTCAGTGTTCGTGTGGCGGGTCGGGGAGGGCCACGACCACGCCCTGCGGGTCCACGGCGATGGCCGTGGACGACACCGACTGGGACCGGCTATGAAGCCCTGAGAGCGACCTCGACTGCCACGTCCACGCTGGTGGAGGACGAACTGCAGGGACATCCCGGTGGTCTGGCACCTCCAGCGCTTCGACCACATCGTCACCCTCACCGAGAATGAACTACCCCACCCCCGCCCCGCCCTGGTCGTCGTCTTCGAGGACATCCTCGACCTGCTCCAGGACGCGGCCGACTGACGGGTCGCCACCATCGGACGATCCCGCACACCGCGACGACCGAGTCACCGCGATGCAACGATGCCGGCCCGCCGAGCGTCCCACGGGTACCCCGACCGAGGACGAGCCCTCCATGCACCCGTTCCGACACGCACCGTTGTTGGCCGCCGTGGCGGCCTTGGCCGGTTGCACCGCCACGTCGACGGCCGGCACCACGCCGGTCGGGTCGGCGAGTGCCGGGTCGGAGGCGGCCCCGTCCGACACGTCCAGTCCGGGCGAGGCGTCCGGCCCGATGGTGACGACCTCGCTGCCGACGACCGCAGCCACGACCCCGCCACCGGAGGCGACGACCGACGAGGAACGGACACGGGCGGTGTTCGAGGCACCCGGGTCGTGGATCCTGGCCGCGGCAACGTCCTGGTCACCGGTCCGCCGGAGCAACTCCACCTGGACGGCGGCTTCTCGACCATGATGCTCTGTCCCGACGAGGGCGACGCCTCCAACAGGGGTGAACGGGCGTTCGTCACGGCGCTCCTGGGCGGACCGATGACGGCCGAGGCCACCGACGACGTGCTGGTGCTGCACAGCGACACTGGCGTGCGGCTCGAGTTCCACCAGGGGCCGCCCCCGGACTGCGCCGACACGAGCTGGGACGTCACCACCGTGTGGGAGCCGACCGACCGGGGAACGCTCGGCGAGGCGACCGCCGCGCGGGACGCCTCGATCCGGTTCGAGGCCGACGGCACCGTGACGGGCTCCACGGGCTGTGCCCCCGTGACCGGACGCTGGAGCCACGACCTGTGGCAGATCGACCCGCCGGATTCCGATGCGGCCTGCCCGGACGTCCTCGAGGCCCAGCACGCGGTCCTCGCCCGCCTGCTGCCGTGGGTCATCGACCCCACCGTCGGCCCGGACGAGGCGTGGTTCCCCGATCACCGGATGGGGTGACCTGGACGGCGTGGCCGCCACCTTCGCCGACCCGACCCGCGACCATCCGTTCGCCCGCAGCGGTCGCCTCGTCCCGGAGGAGGTGGTGGTCGGCGACCGGGTGTTGTCGGTGGCGTCCCCGGGGAGGCCGCGCGACCCCGAGACCTCGCTCCCGTTCGGCTACGGCGTCCGCCCCGAACTGGCTGCCGGGGCGCTGCCGTCAAACGGGTCCCCGGTCGGACTCGAGCTCCGGACGTCCTGCGGCGGTCAGGGATTGCTGGAAGCCGACCTCGGCCAGGGCGACGACGACGCGCTGCCCGTCCGGCTCGAGCTGGTCGAACGGCCCGAATCGTGCCCGGACGACCGCGACCCGTGGCTCGACACCGTTCGCTCGCGGACGTCCTCGCCAGGTTCAGGCGTAGGAGACGTCGAGCGTGATCTCGGGGACGCTGGCCAGTGCCTTGGAGATCGGGCAGCCTTCCTTGGCGGCCTGGGCGACTTCCTCGATCGCGTCGTGGTCGCCGTCGGCGTCGATGGTGGTCGACAGCGCGATCTTGGAGATGTGGGGACCACCGTCCATGCTCATCGAGACCTTGGCGTCGGTGGTGACCGAACGGCTCTCGAAGCCGGCCTTGTGGAGTTCGTTGGACAGCGCCATCGAGAAGCACCCGGCGTGGGCCGCCGCGATCAGTTCCTCGGGGTTGGTGCCCTCGCCGTCGCCGAAGCGGGACGCGGCGCTGAAGTCACCGCTCAATCCGGTGTCGGTCTTCATCGACCCGGTGCCCGAGTCGAGGTCTCCGTGCCACTGTGCATGTGCCTTGGCAGCCATGTTCGTCCTTGCATCCTGTTGGAGGTGTTTGGTCATGCGTTCGCGAGGCCGTGCGCCCGTTCCGGTGCATGTCGTTGCACCTTCAACCAACGGCGTCCTCACCGACGCTACCGGGAAACGACGTCGAAACGACCGCCGTTCGGACCCCGTTCGGCCACGAATCGCCGCCGTTCGACGGAATACGGTCGATCAGGTGGTCGCGTTGTCGCTTGGGGCCGTGGTCTCGTCGTCGTCGACCTCGGACGCGACCAGGTGGCGATCGATCCCGGGCAGGGTGAAGGCGACCTTGCCGCGACCGCTCCGACGAAGTAACCCGTGGGTGTCGATCAACGCCTGTTGGGTCGACCCGACGGCCTCCGTGGCCGCTCCCAGTGCCGCCGCGATCCCGCCGGAGGTGCGCTCGTCGACCGGCAACCGGGCTGCGGCCTCGAGGTAGCGCCGCTGGGTGTCGGTCAGGTCCTTGAGCCGGTCCTCGTGGAACACCTCGATGGTGGTCCGGGCCTGCTCCCACCCCGCCGCGACGTCGGCCGCGGTGATCACCTCGTCGTCGCCGGCCAACCACACCTGCGACCCGATGACATGGAGGAAGTACGGATACCCACCGACGAGGGCCACGAACGCGTCCGTGGCGGCCGCGTCGACCGTCACGCCGCGGGTCGCCGCGAACGCCGTGAACGCCTCGGCGACATCGTTGTCGTCAAGCGCCAGCAGGTGCACGTGGCGGGCACGCTCGCCGAAGGTCGTCCCCGCGGCCCGCAACAGCGTCGTCAGCCCCGGCAGGCCGGCCACGTAGATCGCCAGGGGGAGGTGGTGGCGCAACCGCGCGCCGGACTCGTGGGACTCCATCACGGTGGTGGACTGGGCCTCCTGGAAGGCGTGGAACAAGGCCCCCATCGACTGCTTGTCGATGTTCTGCGACTCGTCCAGCATCACCAGCAGTGCCACGCCGGAGTCGCGGGCCAGCCCGGCCGCCCCGACCAGCACGGCGGTGAGGTCCTTGTGCCAGCGCGACACCGACGCGCGACTGGGTGCCTTGTCGGCCACGGCGACGCCGGTCGGGCCGACGGTGATGCCGGTGCTGCGCTTGAGCGCCTGCTTGGCGGCTCGCGGCAACCGCACCGCCACCCCGGCGAAGTCGAGTGCGTCGACGACCGCCTCGACCAGGTCGGGCAGGGCGGCGTCGCCCCGCACCGCCGAGATCCGCGCGACCCAATGGCCGGCCTCGGCCGCCTCGGCCTCGAACTGCTTGAGCAACGCCGTCTTGCCCATGCCGCGATCACCGGTCAGCAGGCGGGCGGGCTCGTAGGTCCCACTGGCCACCCGCCGCAGCACGACGCCCTCGAAGTCGGCGAACTCGGCCTGGCGTCCGGCGAAGACCTGCGGCACGACGCCGTACCCCGGGGTGAACGGGTCGGTGCCGGCACTGCGCCGCTCCATGGTGGTCCCTCGTCGTGATGCGGGAAACTTACGACCCTGAGGGCCCGGATGCGACGAGGCCACGCGAGCCATGACGATCACCCGCCGGGCCCGACGGCCGCGCTCTCGATGGAATAGTTGATGCGTCAACGGCTTTTCCCCTGATGCGATCGACAATCCTCGTCGCCCGCCCGCCACCACCACTCGGAGGCCTCCAATGCCTGCCATCACCGTCGACGACCTCCTCGCCCTCCCCCGCGTGGCCGCCCCAGACGTCACCGCGCGCGCCGTCGGGACGATCACCACGGCCCCCAAGGGGTTCGAGGGCGAGGGCTTCCCGGTCCGCCGCGCCTTCCACGGCGTGTCGCTGGACCAGCTCGACCCGTTCATCCACATGGACCAGATGGGCGAGGTCGAGTACGCGCCGGGCGAGCCCAAGGGCACGTCGTGGCATCCGCACCGCGGCTTCGAGACCGTCACCTACATCATCGACGGCACCTTCGACCACCAGGACTCGCACGGTGGCGGTGGCACGATCACCAACGGCGACACCCAGTGGATGACCGCCGGGTCGGGACTGCTGCACATCGAGGCCCCACCCGAGGAGTTGGTCGTGTCCGGCGGGCTGTTCCACGGGTTCCAGCTGTGGGTCAACCTCCCACGGGCCGACAAGATGATGGACCCGCGCTACCAGGACATCCGCGGCGGCGACGTCGTGTTGCTGACCTCGCACGATGGTGGCGCGCTCATCCGGCTGATCGCCGGTGACCTCGACGGCCACCGCGGTCCGGGCATCACGCACACGCCGATCACGTTGGCGCACCTGACGATCGAACCGGGTGCGCAGGTCCGGTTGCCGTGGAACCCGCGCTTCAACGCCCTGGCCTACGTGCTGGGTGGGCGCGGCACGGTCGGGGACTCGCGCGCGGCCATCGGGACCGGCCAACTCGCCACCTTCCGGCGCGATGGGGACACGGTCGTCCTCACGGCCGACGAGACCCAGGAGTCCCGCAGTCCGCAACTGGACGTGCTGGTGTTGGGCGGCGAGCCGATCCGCGAACCCATCGCGTGGCACGGCCCGTTCGTGATGAACACGCGAGCCGAGTTGCTGACCGCGTTCGAGGACTTCCAGGCCGGGCGCCTGGGCGTCATCCCCAACACGCCGCACCCGGGGCTGGGCGGCACCCGCGACTGACCGCCGACCGGTCTCGACCGGTCCCGGCGGTCCGTCATGCCTCCGAGTCGGCGGGAAGCAACACCCGTTGGTGGTTGCCGGAGGCCACCAGGTTCCCGCCCTGCCACGCGTCGCAGGTGAGGTGGACCGTGCGCCCGTCGACGGCAACCACCTCGACCCGCACCTCCACGACGTCGCCGACCCGGGCCATGCCCAGGTGGTGGACCAGGATGGCCACGCCGACGTGGCGGACCCCGTCGGCCGGGTCGGGCATGACCGGGCTGGATGCCAACTCGAACCACAGGGCGAGTCGCGGACTGCCGAGCACGTCCATCTCGGGATCGGGGTGGCCCATCGCGGCGGCGGTGTCATCCTCCTCCACGGCGAACCGGGTGACACTCGTCGCACCCACCACGGGCGCGGACGGGTGGGCGGTCCGCGACGACGACGCGGCCGCCGACGAGAGCTCGACGCGGTGCCGACGAGCATGGGCCTCGGCCACGTCCAGGGTCCCGCGCACCCGGAAGCCGGCCGCGATCGGCCACTCCTCGCAGGCCTCGGACGCCATCAGTCCAGCCACGACTTCAGACGCTCGAGGTCGCCCAGCGGGTCGGGCCCGGCCGGCACGACACTGAGGATGCTGACCTCGGCCTCGCGGTTCGCCTCGATCCGTTCCCGCACGAATGCCTCGTCGCCGACCAGGTTCATGCGCCGGATGGTGTCGTCGGCGAACTGCGCCGCGGCCTGGTCCTTCTTGCCGGACAGGTACAGGTCCTGGACGACCTCGGCCTCGTCGCCGAAGCCGTAGTCGGTCCACAGGTCGTTGTAGAAGTTCTTGTCCCGGGCGCCCATGCCCCCGACGTACAGCGCCACGTTCGCCCGCGCCTTCTGCAACAGCGCCGCCTGCTGGTCGGGGTCGTCGGTGATCGCCAACATGCCGCCGGCGACGACGTCGAGCGTGCCCAGGTCGTCGGCCCGGGACGAGCGACCGTCGGCCAGGGCCTCGCCCCACACCCGCTCGGCACGCTCGGGGATGAACAGGGTCGGGATCCAACCGTCGGCGATCTCGGCGCAGGCGGCCACGGACTTCTGCCCCAGCGACGCCATGAAGATCGGCACCGACGACCGCTCGGGTCGGTTGATCAACTTCAGCGGCTTGCCCAACCCCATGCCCTGCCCCTCCGGCAGCGGCAGCGTGACGGTGTCACCGTCGTAGGCCAGCGGCTCGCGACGCAACGCCATGCGCACGACGTCGATGACCTCGCGGATCCTCGTCAGCGGCTTGTCGTAGGGCACGCCGTGGAAGCCCTCGATGACCTGGGGCCCCGACGCGCCGAGTCCGAGGATCGCCCTGCCCCCGCTGACGTTGTCCAGACCCGCAACGGTCTGGGCGATCGCCCCGGGCGTGCGGGAGAAGACGTTGATGATCCCCGACCCGATCTCGGCCCGCTCGGTCACGGCCGCGAGGTAGCCCATCAGGGTCGGCGAGTCGTAGCCGTAGGCCTCCGCCACCCACACCACGTCCACGCCCGCCGACTCCTGGGCCGTGACCCGTTCCGCCGCCTCGCGCGGGTTGCCGTCGTAGGACAGGAAATTGGCGATCTTCATGGGGTTCCTCGTGAGCTGGCAGGGGTTGGCCGGGCCAGTCCGCGGTGCCGTCCGAGCGGGCACGGCGGACGACGCCACGATAGTCCGGGGCCGATCGGGCGACGGGTTCGGGACGAGGTCGACGGACGGTTCGGCGGACGGATCCGACCGGCGGCCCGGGACCGTCACGCGGCCGGGATCGTCACGCGGCCGGGATCGTCACGTGGCCAGGGACGTGTGGACCTCGATCGTGCCCTCCAGGGTGCGGTGGACCGGGCACCGGTTGGCGATCGACAGGATCCTGTCGCGCTGGTCCTCGGTGAGGTCGCCGGCCACCCGGACCGTGCGCGTGAACCGCTCGACGTGGCCGTCGGCGTGTTCACAGGCCTCGCAGTCGTCGGCGTGCACCCGGTCGAAGGTGACCTCGGCGTGGGCCGCCTCCAGGTCCCAGCCCTTGCGGGCGACGTACATCTCGATGGTCATCGTCGTGCAGGACGCCAGTCCGGCAGCGAGGTAGTCGTAGGGCGTCGGCCCGGTCTCGGCGCCACCGGCCGACTCGGGTTCGTCGGTCCGCAACAGGAACCCGCGCGTCTCCACGTCGGCCTGCAGGTGGGTCGTGGTGGTCGACCGGGCACCACCGCCGCCATAGTCCCCGACGGTCCGCGCCGTCGGGGTGTCGTCCACCAGCGACGCGACGTCGGGGAGGTGGCGCTGCGCCCACGTGGCGATGATGTCGGCGGCGTACCGCGCGTCGGCCGGGTCGGTCAGGAGGTGGTCGGCGCCGTCGAGCCCGACGAAGCTGCGGGGATGCCGGGCCGCCCGGTACAGCCGAGACGCATTGTCGATGCCCACGGTGTTGTCCAACGGTGCGTGCAGGAACAGCTTCGCGATCCGCAGGCGATCGACCACCTCGGTCAGGTCGGTCGCACGCAGGTCCTCGACGAACGCCCGGCTGATCGTGAAGCGTCGACCGGCCAGGTCCACCTCCGCCGCGCCGTCCTCCTCGATCGTGTCGAGGTCACCGGTGAACATCGAGGTGATGTGCCCGACGTCGGCTGGTGCCCCGATGGTCGCCACCGCACGAACGCTGTCGAGCCGGGTCGCGGCCACCAGGACGGCCGCGCCGCCCAGCGAGTGGCCCACCAGCAACGAAGGTGCCGCGATCGTGTCCGCCAGGTACCCGGCGGCGGCCACGAGGTCGTCGACGTCGGTGGAGAAGGTGGTGGCGGCGAACTCGCCGTCGCTGGAGCCGAGCCCCGCGAAGTCGAAGCTCAGCACCGCGATCCCGCGCTGGGCGAGCGACCGGGACAGCTGGCGCGCCGCCTTCAGGTCCTTCGAGCACGTGAAGCAGTGCGCGAACACGGCCGTGGCCTGCACCGTGCCCAGCGGTCGCTCGAGCCGCGCATGCAGGCGCTGGTCCCGGTCGTTGGTGAAGCGGCAGGTCGAGGCGGTCGTGGTCATGGTGTCTCCGGACGGACGGGCGCACGACACGGCGCACGTCACGGCCCATGGTTCCACGTCCGCGTGGTCCGGGGGCGTCATCGGCCGCCACCGTTCACCGCATCGTCACGTCCCGAGCTCGACCTGCCACGGGGTCGGGAAGCGCGGCGTGAACCGGACATCGCCCAGGAACGCCACCACGTCGTCCGCCG
The DNA here is from genome assembly GCA_024637135.1 of Nitriliruptorales bacterium. Lineage (GTDB taxonomy): Bacteria > Actinomycetota > Nitriliruptoria > Nitriliruptorales > Nitriliruptoraceae > Salsipaludibacter. The sequence goes on from JAGXFT010000080.1 coordinate 7,992, forward strand.
CCGTGGCGATGGCCGCCTCCAGGTCGGCGCCCGCGTCCACCTCGTCGAACAGGCGCCATACGACCTCGCCGTCCGGGCGCTGGGTCCAGGCACCCACGACCCGGCCGGCGAGCCAGACGGTCGGACCGACGTTGCCGTTGCGATCGAACAGCAGCCCCGGGAAGGAGGTGTGCTCGCCCAGGTACCAGGCGCGCTGTTTCCACCCCATCGGCGTGGCGTCGAGCGCAGGCAGCAGCGTGACCACGGGGGGGTCGTCGGCCACGGTCGGCGGCTCGTCGTCGCCGGCCAGCACGAGCGCCGTCACCACCTCCCCCCGGCCGTCGGCCACCTCGACCTCGACCGGCTCGGCACCGACCAGTGCCTGGCGGGTCAGCGCCTTCGTCCACCCCGTCCACCACTGCAGGTCGTCGACGGTCGCCGGTCCGAACGCCGCCAGGTACCGCCGTGCGAGGGCCACGGCGGCCTCGGTGGTGTCGGGACCGTCGCCGGCGTCCGGCCCGAGCCAGTCGGCGGTGCTGGCCCACGCCCAGGCGGTCGAGGCGATCGACCCGCCCGGGCGCGCACGGACGATGTCGCCGACGGTCGCCAACCAGAACAGCACCCGCGTCGACATGCCGACCCGACCGCCGTAGGACGTGTCCCGGTTCATGGTGATGCCCTCGCGCAGCGCGGGGACGTGGACCTTCAGCTCGTTGGCCGTCATCGGGCCGTGCTCGTCCAGCGCCGCCACCGTCGCGGCCGCCGCGTCCTCGACCCAGGCGACCGCGTCGACGACCGGGCCGACGCCATCCAGGCCGTGCTCGTCGATCCACCCCGCGGTCCGCCGCAACTCGCCCGCAGCCAACTTGTCGGTGACCGCGGCCCGCAGGATCGGCCGGTCGACCGGATCCACCACGAACATCGTCCGCCGCATCCCCAGCACCCGGGCCACCCGACGATCGTCGTACAGCACCGCCTCGACGGCGTCGGTCGTGAGGTCGGCCACCCGTGCCCGTGCCTGCAGGAACACGCTGACCGGGTCACTGGCGTGCAGGCCCACCAGGTCGCGGACCACCGTCACCAGCCCATCGGCCCCACGCGTCGACCGCCGCAGGTGGTGGCGCTCGACCAGTCGTCGCCGCCGGTCCTCGACCGTCCACCTCACCACGGCTCCGACCTCCCCGCAAACTCCATCGAGTGTGCGTACTGCGGCCGCATGTGTCCGCGACCAGCACACTCGATGGGGACGGGCACGGCCGGGCGGATCAGTTGACCCGCTTGTCGTAGCCGTCCCAGTAGCGCTCGCGAAGCTTGAACTTCTGCAACTTGCCGGTCGCGGTGCGTTCGAGTTCGTCGCGGAACTCGACCGACGTCGGGCACTTGTAGTGGGCGAGCCGGTCGCGGCAGTGGTCGATCAACTCCTGCTCGGTGACCTCGTCGGCATCGGGCGCCAGCACGACCAGCGCCTTGACGGTCTCGCCCCACTTCTCGTCGGGGATCCCGATGACGGCCGTCTCCGCGACCGCCGGGTGCGCGAACAGCGCGTCCTCGACCTCGATCGACGACACGTTCTCGCCACCGGAGATGATGACGTCCTTCTTTCGGTCGTCGATGGTCAGGTGGTGCTCGTCGTCCATGAAGCCGGCATCACCGGTGTGGAACCACCCGTCGTCGAGCACCGCGGCGGTCTCCGCGGACTGCTCCCAGTAGCCCTCCATCACCACGTTGCTACGCGCCAGCACCTCGCCCTCGTCGTCGATGCGCACCTGCACGCCCAGCACCGGCGCGCCGGCCCGGACCAGCTTCTCGGCACGGCCCTGGGCGTCGAGGTCGTCCCACTCGGCCCGGGTCCGGTTGAAGGTCAACAACGGGGAGGTCTCGGTCAGCCCGTAGATCTGGATCAGCTCCCAGCCCAGTTCCTCCTCGACCCGCGCGATCGTGCGGGTGGGGGGCGGGGCACCGGCGGTGATGACCCGGACGCGCCCACGGCCGGGGATCTCGCCCTCCCAGTCGGGGACGGCGTCCAGCACGGCCGCCAGCACGGCGGGCGCCGCGCACAACAGCGTGACCCCGTGGTCGGCGACCCGCCGCAGGATCTCGGTGCCGTCGATCGCACGCAGCACGATGTGCTGGGCGCCCATCCCCGTCACGGCGAAGGGCATCCCCCACCCGTTCGCGTGGAACATCGGCAGGGTGTGGAGGTAGACGTCGCGGTCCGACACCCCGGCGTGCCACCCGAACAGCGCGGCGTTTATCCAGATGTTGCGGTGGGTGATCTGCACGCCCTTGGGCCGAGCAGTGGTGCCCGACGTGTAGTTGATCGTGGCGGTCGCGCCCTCGTCGGCCTCCCAACGCACGGGCTCGACGCCCTCGTGGAGGATGCGGTCGTCGTCGCGACCGAGCACGAACACGTGCTGGGCGTCGACGCTGCCCAGGGTGTCCTCCAGGGCAGGGTCGAGCAGGACCACGTCGGCGCCGGAGTGCTCGATGATGTAGTCCACCTCGGCCCGGTTGAGGCGGTAGTTGACGGGCACCAGCACGCGGCCGGACCCGCACACGCCGAAGAACGCCACCAGCATGCGCGCGGCGTTGTGCGACACGATCGCGACCCGGTCACCGACCCCGACGCCGAGGTCGTCCAGGGCCGCGGCCTGCGCATCGGCCAGTTCTCGCAGCCGCGCATAGGTCACCTCGCCCAACGAGTCGGCGGGCTGGTCGGGCTCGTCGACGATCCCGACCCGCTCCCCGTAGACGGTCGCAGCACGGTGGAGGTGGTCCTGGACGGACAGCGGCACGAACATGGGATCTCCCGGTGGTGGACGCTGCCCATGCAAGCACCCGACCACCGCACTGTCTGGCGGTCGGGCGGACCAGACCCCGCAGCGTGCGGTCACGGGGGTCAGGTGCCGACGTACGCGCCGGTCGGCAGGTGGTAGCGGACCATGCCGCCCAGCACGTCCACCTGGCGGCCATCGTTGCGCTCCACCACCCGTCGCGACGCGACGTTGTCGACCTCGATCGTCACCAGGGCCGGGTCGATGCCCAGCCCCGCCAGCAGGGGGCGGGCCGCCGCGACCATGCCCACGCCGTGCCCGTGCCCGCGCGCCGACGGCCGCAGGGCGTACCCCAGGTTGCCGCCGTCGCGACGCAGGGCCGCGGTCAGTCGGTGGCGGAGGCTGACGCGACCCAGGTAGGTGTCGCCGTCGACCCACCAGCGCTCGGTCGTGGCCACGCGCTCCGGCGATCGCGGTTGCCCGGGATCGGCGTCGGCCGCGACCACCGTCACCCAGCGGGCGAACACCTCCGGGTCCGACCACCCGAGCTGGAGGTCGATCCCCAACGACGGGGCGTGGATGGCGTGGGCGGGGTCCGGCTCGGCGATGGCGGCCAGGAACGAGGCCTGGAACCGGGGGTCGGGCACGGCCAGTCGCGGCATCCGATCCTCCTCCGATCCACGGTCCGGTCTCGGCCGGATGGCCAGTGTGCCCACTCCGTCCCAGGTGGTGGCATCCGGCCGTGGTTGGGCGTTGCCGACCGCGGGCCCGGGCGTCCGGCCGTTGACGGCCAACTTTGACAGGTTCTAAGGTGGAACCGGATGCGGACGGGGTCGACCTGAGGCGACCACGCCCCTGGGACTCCACCCCCTCCCCACCGCGACCGCCACCGCCGGCCAGGAGTCGATGCCACATGGACACCCCGAACACCACCACCGATGCGGGCATCCCCGCACCCAGCGACGACCACTCGCTGACCGTCGGTTCCGACGGCCCCATCCTCCTCCAGGACCACTACCTGATCCAGAAGATGGCGCAGTTCAACCGCGAGCGCGTCCCCGAGCGGGTCGTGCACGCCAAGGGTGCCGGGGCCCACGGCACCTTCGAGGTGTTCCCCGACGCCGAGACCCCGGCATGGACCAAGGCCGACTTCCTCCAGCCGGGGAAGAAGACCGAGATGTTCGCCCGGTTCTCGACCGTGGCCGGCGAGTTGGGCTCGGCCGACACCGTCCGTGACCCGCGTGGCTTCTCGCTGAAGTTCTACACCGACGAGGGCAACTACGACCTGGTCGGCAACAACACCCCGATCTTCTTCGTCAAGGACCCCAACAAGTTCCAGGACTTCATCCACAGCCAGAAGCGTCGCAGCGACACCGGTCGACGCGACAACAACATGCAGTGGGACTTCTGGACCCTGCGCCGGGAATCGACCCACCAGGTCGCGTTCCTGATGAGCGACCGCGGCACCCCTCGCACGCTGCGCAACATGAACGGCTACGGCAGCCACACGTTCACGTGGATCAACGCCGAGGGTGAGGCGTTCTACGTCAAGTACCACTTCAAGACCGACCAGGGCATCGACAACTTCACTGCCGAGGAGGCCGACCAGCACACGATGGTGGACGCCGACTTCCACCGCGCCGACCTGTGGAACGCGATCGAGGGGGGCAACTTCCCGTCGTGGACGCTGGAGATGCAGATCATGCCGGTCGACGAGGTCGACGACTACCGCTTCAACCCGTTCGACCTCACCAAGGTGTGGCCGCACAGCGACTACCCACCGGTCAAGATCGGGCGCATGACGCTGAACCGCAACCCCAGCGACTACTTCGCCGAGGTCGAGCAGGCCGCGTTCGAGCCGTCCAACATGGTCCCGGGCATCGAGGCGTCCCCGGACAAGATGTTGCTGGGTCGGCTGTTCAGCTACCCGGACACCCACCGCCACCGCATCGGCGCGAACTACATGCAACTGCCGATCAACCGTCCCAAGGCCGAGGTGAACTCCTACAACAAGGACGGGCAGATGCGCTACGAGAACCCGGGCGACCCGGTCTACGCGCCCAACTCGGTCGGCGGCCCCCACGCCGACGAGGAGCGCTTCGGCGAGGACTTCACCCCGACCGTCCAGGGCCACTTCACCCGTGAACCGGCCCGCCAGCACTCCCCCGAGGACAACGACACCGCCCAGGTGACCTCGTTCTGGGAGCAGGTGCTGACCGAGGACGAGCGCACCAACATGGTCTCCAACATCGTCGGCCACGCCGGGGCCGACGAGGTCACCGACGAGATGAAGGAGCGCGTCATCTCGTACTGGACCGATGTCGCCGACGACCTCGGCAAGCGCGTCGCCGACGGACTGCGCGCCGATGCCGACGAGACCGCCGGCGACAACCGCTGACCGGTCACCGTCCGGCACGACCACGAGGCCCCGCCGATCCGGCGGGGCCTGCCGGTCCGTGCGGCTGCGGCTCAGGCCCAGGTCACCAGGGTGCGACGGCCGCGGACCCGCGCGTAGCTCACGACGTCCTCGGTGCCGCCGAGGCCACGGGCGGGGTGGCCGTCCCACACGGCGAGCAGCAGGTCGCAGCGTTCGACGACGACCAGGCCGCCGGCAAGGAAGGCCTCCTCGCTGCATGTGGGGTAGGGCAGTTCGGTGACCTGCTCGGCGCGTCCCACCAGGTCGTCGAACGCCGCCAGCGAAGCACCCTCGAACAGGTCGCGGTAGTCGTGGCACGGCAGGACGGCGTCCAGGGCACCTCCTCGATCCAGGACGGCCCGTGTCACCACCTGATCGGCACCGCGAGCGAGGCAGGACACCACGGCCTCCACCTCATGGCGGACCAACACGTCGTGGAGACGTTCCTGCAGCCCCGCCAGGAGGTCGTCGGGGAGGTCCTGGTGGCCGGTGACGCCCAGGATCACAGGCGCCCATCCTCGGCGAGCCGCCAGTACCGCTGTCCGAGCCTGGTCAGGCGGCACCCCGTGCTGCGGATCGCGGCGAAGTACATGTGCTCCTCCTCGGGCGGCAGGTCGACCGGGACCACCAACCGCGCACTGGCGCACTTCTGGAGGTCCTTGAACACGGCCACACGGGCCGGGTCGTGGTCGTCCATGGTCGGTTCGTGGCTCGGGTCGAGGGCGAACACCTCGTCGGGATCGGGGAAGTGCTGGGGCAACCGGCGCAGCACGGGCAGGGGGACCTGCGGGTGGCAACTGCGCAACGGTACGAGGCGCCGCAGGTTGGCCTTGAGGACCGGCCGTTGCTCCATCACGCCGAAGGCCTCGTCGAGGTAGGCGTACAGGCCGGCCGCGGTGACCGTCCCGACCACGTCCTTCGCTCCGCCGGCAAGTCCCGAGCGCAGGTAGGACGTGAACACACCGCCCTCGACCCCCTCCAGTGCCGGCTCGTCGGCCCGCGACGCCGCGAGCACCACCACGCCATCGGGGATCACTGACACCTCGTCCCGGAGCATCCTGTCGAGCGCCACGGAACCGGCGAAGCAGCAGTCGAGGGTCAGGACCTTCTGTGGGACCCGGGAGTCGCGGAACCGACGCATCACGTGGGTCAACGGCAGCGTGCTGCCGTCCTGTCCGACCAAGCAGCCGCCGTCATCGCCGTCGACGGTGCCGTGGCCGGAGAAGTGGACCATGGCGCGCGAGATGTCGGCGTCCAGCAGCCGCGTGATCCGGTCCAGGACCAGGTCCGCGGTGACGAGCCCGTCCGACGACACCATCGTCGTGGTCGAGAAGTTCGGACTGCCGTCCTCGTGGCGGGACAGCAGGTCATCGAGGTGATCGACGTCCCGGACGCAGCCGGACAGGGCGGGCCATGCCCCCTGGTACCGGTCGATGCCGACCAGGAGGGCCCCGCCGGAAACCTGCATCCGCACGACTCCCCGTCTCGACGCAACCCATGCTGTCATGCCGCGACGTCGCCCGTCAAGGGCCGTGGAAGGAGCGTCGACGGCGTGTGGCCGCAATCCGAGTCCGCCTCGCTGCACACCTGTCCGCTATCGTGGACACCGTGCCCGTGGGACACCCCGCGGACGCAGCATCTCCACGGGTCGATCGAGCGGAGTTCGGGGTGGCGGAACCGACCCGACTCGTGCCGTCGGTCGAGCGGGCGATGGACCTCCTGCACGCCGTTGCGATCGCACCCGACGGCCTCGCAGCCGGGGCCCTGGAGAGCGCTGTCGACGGCTCGCGCTCGGGCCTGTATGCGCTGCTCACGACCTTGAAGGCCCGATCCTGGCTGGTCCAGGACGGCACGGGGGCGTACCGCATCGGACCGGGGCTGCGACGGCTGGTCCCGGCCGGGGACCACGACGATCGCGGGTTGCGCCGCGCCCTGGCGGAGGCCACGGACACGCATGCACCGGACGAGGCCATCGCACTGGTCCGAGCCGACGGCCTCGAGCGCATCGTCATCGCGACCCACGACGGCCGACACCGCGTCCGGTGCGTCCATCGGGTCGGCCAGGTGCGCTCCGGCCACACCGCCGATGCGGTCGTGCTCCGGCCCGACACCGCCGGCATCGACGGGACCGACGGGGACGACGGGGACGACGGGGACGTGCAGTGGCTGCTGCCGGCCGTGGCACGCGTGGACGACGGCGAAGCCGTGGGACTGGCGGCCCCGGTGTGCCGCGACGGTCGCCGCCCGATCGCGGCCGTGGTCGCCGAGGTGCCCGACCAACGAGCCGGCCGCGACCACCTCGACGACGTCGCCGCCGTCGTTGCGACCCTGGCGCGCGACGTGTCGATGGCACTGGGGGCACCGGGCTGGCAGCCGTGGGGGCGTCTCGCGGGCGACCCCATCGGGCCACCGCGCGACCTCGACGACGACGAGGTCGCCGAACTCCTCCGGGGCCGTCACGCCGCCCAGTTGGCCTGCCTTCGCGACGACGGCACCCCGCACGTCGTGCCGCTGTGGTTCGACTGGGACGGTGGCGCGTTCTGGTTGACGGCATCACCCGGGTCGGCATGGGCGAGCTACGTCGGGTCGGGCTGTCGCGTGTCCCTGACCGTCGAGGAACCCCACCCCGACCTTCGGCGTGTCTTCGTCACCGGATGGGCGCGACGGGTGGATGACGAGGAAGTCGCGGTCCACGTCCCCGGTGGCGTGGCGGGACTGCGCCGGCGACTCCTGGAGCGCTCCGTCGGGCGCGACGCGGCAGCGGACCCCAGCTCCGACCAGGCCGGCTGGACGGCCGTCCAGGTCGTGCCCGACCGCATCCACGGGCGGGCCGGCCTGGGGAGGGTGGCCGCATGACGAGCACCACCGACCCCACCGACCGTCACCCCATGACACACCCGACCCACCCCCCGACCCACCCACGGATCCAGGCGCCGACTCCGCCCGCACTGGACCTGGCGGGCGTCGGGCATCGCTACGGGACCACCGAGGTCCTGGACTCCCTCGACCTGCAGGTCGAGGCAGGGTCGTTCGTCGCGGTCGTGGGCGCGTCAGGATGTGGCAAGTCCACGCTGCTGCGCCTCCTCGCGGGCCTCGACCGACCGACCACCGGGCGGATCACCGTGGACGGGGCCGGCCCGGACGACCTGCGCCGCGCGGGACGCGTCGGCTGGATGGCCCAGCGCCCCGCCCTGCTCCCCTGGGCCACCGTCCGCGACAACGTCGCCATGGCACGACGCATCCGGGCCGCCACCGAGCATCCGACCGATCCCGTCCCGTCCGTGGTGGACCTGCTGACCATCGTGGGGCTGGCTGCGTTCGCCGGTTCCCGGCCGGCACAGTTGTCCGGCGGGATGCAGCAACGGGCGGCCCTGGCACGCACGCTGGCGCAGGACGCGCCCCTGTGGCTGATGGACGAGCCACTGGCCGCACTCGACGAGTTGACCCGAGAGGCCCTGGCCGACGACCTCGTGGCGATCTGGCAGCGAGTCCGCCCGACCGTCGTGTGGGTGACCCACCACCTCGGGGAGGCCGTGGCCCTCGCGGACCGCATCGTGGTCCTCGGTCCGCGACCGGCCCGGGTCGTGGCGGACCTCACCGTGGACCTGGACCGGCCGCACGACGCGACCAGCCCGGCGGCCCAGGCGATCGTGCGCGACGCCCGCGCCGCCCTGGCCACGGCCGCGATCCACGCCCGCGCCGGCGTGGCGCTCGGGGGTGCACGATGACCCGCCAGGCCGTGGCAGCGGACCACCGAGCGGCGGCGGACCGAGCCCGCACCATCGACCCGTCAGCGGAGGTCGCCGTCGCCGCGCGCCGACGGAGCGGGCGGCTTGCCCGACTTGGCGGCGTGGCGCTGCTGGTGTGCCTGGTGGCGGCATGGGAAGTCGGCGTCGACCTGGCGGGCACGCCCGTCTGGATCGTGCCGGCACCCAGCGACGTCGCGATGGCACTTCGCGATGGCCTCGGCGGCCTCGCGGAAGCCGCCGTGGTGACGCTGGGCGAGGCCGTGGCCGGGTTGGTGCTCGGGACGGCCACCGGGCTGTCCATGGCGATCGCGATCACGTTCTTCCGCCATCTCGAACAGGCCGTCCTGTCGGTGGCCCTGCTGGCGAAGTCGACCCCGATCATCGCGGTCGCCCCCATCCTGACGATCTGGCTTGGGTTCGGCCACGGGCCCAAGGTGGTGGTGACCGCCCTGCTGACCTTCTTCCCCATGCTGGTCAACGCCCTGGAGGGCTTCCGGTCGGTCGACCCGGCGATCGAGGACTGGTTCGCGTCCGTCGATGCCGACGCCGTCACGGTGTTCCGCCACGCCCGCTGGCCATCGTCGTGGCCGTTCCTGTTCACCGCACTGAAGGTGTCCGCGCCGCTGGCCATGATCGGGGCGGTCGTCGCCGAGTGGATGGGTGCCTCGGGCGGGCTCGGTCGGTCGATGTGGCTGGCCTACACCAACCTGCGCATGCCCGACCTGTTCGCGGCCGTGGTGGTGCTCACGGGGCTGTCCGCGCTTACCTACCACCTCGTCACCGTCGCCGAACGTGCCGCCCTCGCCAGCCGGCGCGCGTGAGCCACCGCCATCCGCACGCCGTTCATCCGACCAAGGCCATCGCGTGACCCGTGCCACCATCCTCGCCCACCCACGGCGGTTCGTCGTCCTGGTGGCTGCCCTGGTGCTGGTCGCCTGCCAGGCGACGGGGCAACCGCCGACCACCGCCGGTGTCGACCCGACGTCGGAGGCGGCCACGTTGACGCCGGTGTCGTTCATGGCCGGCTTCTCCCCACAGGCCAACCTGCCGTTCGTCGGTGCCTACGTCGCCGACGCACAGGGCTTCTTCGCCGACCACGGGCTCGACGTGGAGATCACCCACTCGGCCGGCGGCGGCGAACACCTCCAACTCCTGACCACTGGCACCGTCCAGGTCACGACCCAGGACGCGGCGGTGCTGCTCGAACGCCGCGCCGACCCGGGGCTGCCGCTGGTCAGCCTCGCCCTGCTGGGCCAGCGCGGGCAACAGGCCTTCGTCGCACTGGCGGACTCGGGCCTGGAGTCCCCACGCGACTGGGCCGGCCACACCGTGGGCTACAAGGGGACGCCGCCGCCCGACGTCTACGCGATCCTCGACGCCGTGGGACTGGACGAGTCCGACGTCGACCTCGTCAACGTCGGGTTCGACCCGCGAGTCCTGACCCAGGGAAAGGTCGACGTCTACCCGGTGTACAAGTCCAACGAACCGGACACGCTCGCCGGGTGGGGCTACGAACTCGACCAGTGGGAGGCGGCCGACTACGACATCCCGATGCTCGGGCTCACCTACGTGTCGACCGAGGAACTGGTCGCGGACCGCCCGGAGGTGCTGGACGCCTTCGTCGACGCGGCGATGGAGGGCATCGCCTGGGCCGACGACCACCGCGACGAGGCCATCGACATCGTGGCCACGTGGACCGGCAGCGAGACCGATCGCGACCACCAGCGCTTCATCCTGGACACCGAACTGGCCGACGCCACCTCCCCCGTCACCGACCAGTACGGGCTCGGCTGGCAGACCCACGACCAGTGGCAGGCCCTCGAGGAGCTGCTGGTCGACTACGACGCCCTGTCCAGTCGCGTCGCGGTCGACGATGCGTTCACCACCCAGTTCCTCGAGTGACGAACCGGTGGAACACCCGACCGGCCGGGGTGACCTCGACCGGATGTCGCCCGACTGGCATTATGGTCGACCACGCACGCCCCCTACCACGGAGCCCGTCCCCCGATGCCCATGACCAGCGCGTCCTACGCCATCACGATGCGGCTGTACGTCCAGCCGGACGACCAACACGCCGTCGGGTTGATCACCACGGCCATCGGTGACGCAGGCGGCACGGTGACCGCGGTGGACTGGGTCTCCACCAAGGATCGCCACGTCACGCTCGACCTGACCGTGCACGCCCGAGGGTCCGACCACGCCTCCCTGCTCCGTGACGAGGTCGACCACCTCGAGGGCGTGGAGGTGCACCGCGTGTCGGACCGCACCTTCCTGACCCACCTCCGCGGCAAGCTGCGGGTGGAGTCGCGCGTGCCGCTCAAGACCCGGGACGACCTGTCGATGGCCTACACCCCCGGCGTGGCGCGGGTCTGCCTCGCACTGGTCGACAAGCCACAGGACGCCCGTTCACTGACCATCAAGGGCAACACGGTCGCGATCGTGACCGACGGGACCGCCGTGCTGGGCCTGGGTGACATCGGCCCGACGGCGTCGCTGCCGGTCATGGAGGGCAAGGCCGCGCTCTTCAAGGAGTTCGCCGACATCGATGCCTGGCCGGTCGCGCTGGACACCACCGACGTGGACGAGATCGTGTCCATCGTCAAGGCCATGGCTCCGGTGTACGGCGGCATCAACCTCGAGGACATCTCGGCACCCCGCTGTTTCGAGATCGAGGAACGGCTGCGCGACGAACTCGACATCCCGGTGTTCCACGACGACCAGCACGGCACCGCGATCGTGGTGCTGGCGGCCCTGACCAATGCCCTCCGGCTGGTCGGCAAGGACATCGCCGACATCTCGGTGACCATGGTGGGTGCCGGGGCCGCCGGGGTGGCCATCGCGAAGTTGCTGCTGGCGCAGGGCGTCGTCGACCTGCGGGTCGCCGATCGGCATGGCTTGATCGCGCCCGGGTCCGAGCAACCGGATTCCGGCAAGCGATGGCTCGCGGCGTCCACCAACCCCAACGGGGTCACCGGGTCACTCGTGGACGGACTGGACGGCGCGGACGTCTTCATCGGGGTGTCGGGACCCGACCTCTTCGACGCCGCCGAACTGGCGCGCATGGCCGACGACGCGATCGTCTTCGCACTCGCGAACCCGCAACCCGAGGTCGACCCACTCGAGGCACGCGCACACGCGGCGGTCGTGGCGACCGGGCGCAGCGACTATCCGAACCAGATCAACAACGTCCTGGCCTTCCCCGGGGTCTTCCGCGGTGCGTTGGATGCACGAGCCACGGCGATCACCGAGGAGATGAAGGTGGCGGCCGCGTTGGCCATCGCCAGCGTCGTGAAGGAGGACGAACTGCACCCGTACCACATCATCCCCAGCGTGTTCGACTCCGAGGTGGTCCCGGCGGTGGCCGCCGCGATCCGGGACGTCGTGAGACGCAACGAGACTGCCGCCCCGGCGCCCAGCATTGCCGTCGACGACGGGGACGACCTCCGATGACGGCATCGCCCCCGAACACGACGATGGCCCCCGCAGGGGCCATCGTGGTGACGTCTCGGCAACGGAGTGACCGTGGGGGACAGATCCTTCGCCGACGAGTCGAAATCATCGGGGGAAGCGCCCGTTCGGGCGGTCTGGGTCAGCCGATGTCAAGGATTCGGTGCGCGCCGGTGAGCGACGCGTGGTTGGCCGGCGCAGCGTCGGCTGCCGTGGCACCCACGGTGGCCAGGAGCATGGCGGCGGCTGCAGCGATTGCGACGAGTGACTTCTTCATGATGAACCCTGTTCATTGCCCTGACCCACGATCATATTTCCCCCCCCAACCACGTTGGTGTGGTTTGGATGAGTACCGCTGGCAGTTGCGGGAAGTGACTGCCGGAGTATCCTGCGGTGGACGGTGCCAACGATATGGACGCAGCCAACAGAACTCCATTCAGGACTCTGACCACATCCGGCATGGCAACATCCGGTCATTTGGAGTGCCCGGAAATGTCACCAGAGGCTTCCAGAAGTTGTTGGCGTGAATCCGCTCATCAACCTCGGTGGAACACAAGAGGCTACCCCTGTGTACGCGGCCCTCGTGTCCCTTGGACCCTCGTCGGTGTCCGACGTGGCGACAGAGACCGGACTGTCAAATGACGTGACGAGTCGTGCCATCGACTCCCTCGACGCGCTCGGACTGGTGAGTTGGCTGGACGCCGGCCAGGCGATCGCGCTGACCCCGCGTACCGCCCTCGACCGGGTCGCCCAGGACCACGCGACCCGGTCCCACCAGGCCCGGATGGCAGCGGACGAACTCGCCCAGTTGTGGTCGGTGCACCAGGGTCGGGCCGACTACCTCGAGGTCGTCCCGTCGCTGTCGGCCGCCCGCGACACCCAGTCCCGTGTGCTGACCGACTCGACGTCGATCATCCGCGCCCTGTCCATCGGCTCCCTCAACGCCAAGCCTCGCGTCGCGGAGGGCCTGATCGAGACACTGGACCGGGGTACCGACGTGCGCTCGATCTACGGCGCCGAGGTCCTGCGCAACCCGGCGGCGCTGGACGTGGTCCAGCAGTGCATCGCCCACGGGGAGAAGTCGCGCGTGTTCCCGGGCGTGCCCATGAACCTGCTCATCTCCGACGACCGCTTCGCCCTGATCGTGGTGCGTGTGCCGGACAAGCGACTGGCCGACGGCATTGTCGTCCACACCTCCGACCTGCTGGACACGCTGATCGGGGTGTTCGAGGCCTTCTGGCGGCTCGCCGTCCCCGTCTCGGCGTCCACGACGCCGTCCCAGGTCGACCGCGAGTCCACCGACACACGACGGCTGTTGACGAACCTCGCCGCCGGCCTGACGGACAAGGCAATCGCACGCGACCTCGACGTCTCCGAGCGGACCGTGCGTCGCCGGATCAGCCAGTTGCAGGAACTGCTCGGGGCCCAGACGCGGTTCCAACTGGGCGTCCAGGCCTCCCGCCACGGCTGGCTGTGAACCCGTCCGGATCGGGGTCGGAAGGCCTGTGCCGGGTGGCTGCGACCACCCCCGCGGGCCGCGGACCGTCGACCCCCACCTGATACGGTCCTGAGGACGCGCATGCGTCGAGCGGCGCATCCTGTCGACGGCCCCGGGGGGACCATGACGGGAGTCTCCACACCGGCTGCCCGGACGGAGCTGGCTCCAACTGGTCGGCAACCGGCACCCCAGCCTCGCGACCGCAGTCGCTCGCGCCGTTGCCCACCATTGGTGTCGTTCCTGCTCCTCGCGGCCAGCCTGCTGCTGCCACCGACCGCGAATGCCCAGGACGCCGATGGCCCAACCGTCCTGGTGGTGGTGGACACGTCCGGCTCGATGGCCCGCGACGACGCCAACGGCACCGACCTGATGTCGGACACCCGCACGGCCGTCGACGCCCTGCTCGACCGCCTTCCCGCCGGGTCACGGGTCGGCATCCGGGCGTACGGCCACCGCGTCGGCAACACCGAGGACCTGCGCGCTGAGGGCTGCGTCGACACCGAGCTGCTGGCCCCGGTCGGTTCCGGGAACGACGAGGTGCGGGCGGCCGTCGACGGCCTCGCGCCCAGCGGCTGGACGGCCCTGGGATCGGCGCTGGTGGGGGCAGCCGACGACCTCGCCGGGGTCGACCAGGCGACCGTGGTGGTCATCTCCGACGGTGAGGACAACTGCCGCACCCCGGACCCCTGTGCAGCCGTGACACCCGTCGCGAACGAGGCCCCGGGGATCGTCTTCGACACCATCGGGTTGCTGCTGGACACCGACGTGGCGGCCCAGCAACTTCGTTGCGTCGCCGAGGCGACGGGGGGGCGGTTCGCGACGGCGCAGGACGCCGAGACGCTGTCGGACGCGATCCGCCAGAGCGCCGTCCGCGGGATCCGGCGCCACCGGAACCGACCCGCGGGCGTGACCGGATCGCCGACGCCACCAGCCGACCCGACCCTGCCGACGCGCGGCCGGTCCCGGACGATCGAGGGCACCGAACTGCCGCACGACGCACCGGTGATCGACGCGGGACGCCGGTACCTCCAACGCGTCGAGGGCGCGGCGGTCCTGCACTACCGACTGGGTGACGTGGGACCGGGCGACTCCGTGGACGTCCAGGTCGACCGCAGCCCAGCCGCCGATCGTGACACCGGGTACGTCGCGTTCTGGGCGGACGTGCTCGATGCCGACGGACGGTGGATGGCCGCCCTGCCAACGGGGCCACACGGTCCCGAGGTGACGGCCCGGGTGACGGCGGCCGACGTGGCCGTGCTCGACCGCCCTGCCCCGTACCTGCTCCGCGTCGAGGTGGCCGCCGCAGGCGGTGGGGACCCGCCGCCGCAGGACCTCGTGATCCGGCTCCGGCACGATCCGGCCGGGGTCGGCACCGGAGTCGACCCCGGTGCCGACGGTCCGGATGCCCGTGCCTCGGCGACGGCGCTCGCGCGACCGGACCAGCCCGTCGACACCCCGTCCCGGTCCGACCGTGTGGCCCTGGTCGGGATGGCCCTGCTGGTGCTGGTCGCCGGCGGGATCCTGGCCCTGGCGCTGGCCAGGCGGTGGCGCCAGGTACGGACGACCACCTGAGCGCACGGCCGTGCGGTGGGGACCACGGTCGTTACGATGGACCCGCGCGCCGTACGGTGCGCACACCCCCGGGGAGCTCGGCACGACCGGGCTGAGAGGGTGGCTGGACGTCGGGCCCCGTGCCCGACGCAGTGCCGCCGACCCGCGGAACCTGAGCCGGACAATGCCGGCGGAGGAAGGGGCGCGAGATGTCGACGACCGCGGTGGTCACCGTCGGTGGGGACGTCACCACCGTGCTGGCCCTGACTCGATTCGCCGCACACCTCCCGGACGTCTCCGGCCCCGACGACGTCCACGTCATCGCCGCGGACCAGGGGTGGGCACTGGCCCACCGACTCGACCTGGACGTCGACGTGCTGGTGGGTGATCTCGACTCGATCGATGCGGCCGACCTCGCTCGCGCCACCGATGACGGCATCGACGTCCGCCGGCATCCCCGGGACAAGGACGCCACGGACCTGGACCTCGCGCTGGACCTGGCCCTGGCCGGTGGTGCTCGTCGCCTGGTCGTGCTGGATGGTGGCGGGCCCCGCTTCGACCACCAGGTCGCCAACGTGCTGGTGGCAGCCCACGCGTCCCGACTGGCCGAGGTGACGATGGTCACCGCCGACGCCGTCCTGACGGTCGTCACCGAGGGCCGGGCACTGCACGGCGACCCTGGCGACCTCGTGACCCTGCTGCCCCTGTTCGGTCGGGTCGACGGCATCACCTCGACCGGCCTGCTCCACCCGCTCTCCGGCGAGGCCCTGGTCCCCGGCACCAGCCGAGGGGTGTCCAACGAACTCGTCGCTCCCCTGGCCCGGGTGACGGTCGACGGCGGGACCCTGCTGGCCATCCAACCTGCTCCCGAACGAACGACCCCCAGGACCCCGCGATGAGCCCCTTCCAAATCGATCCCGTCGATCCCGCGCCGCTCCACCTCCCCGACGTCCCCGACCTCCCCGTCGTGCCGGCGCGTCGGGCGCGTCGGTTCGCGGCTGCGCTCGCGGTCGTGGCAGTCGCCCTCACGGGTTGCGGGAACGACGGCGAGGCGGACGGATCGGATGCCGCGACGGGGGACGCAGCCCCGACCAACGACGTGTCCCCGACCGGCAGCGCCGGCCCCCGGGATCCCCTCGTGCAGTTGGTGACCCACGACTCGTTCTCGATCGGCGACCACGTGCTGGCCGACTTCACCGACCAGACCGGCTACGAGGTGCAGGTGCTGGCGTCCGGGGACGCGGGCGCCACCGTCAACGCGGCCGTGCTGACCGCCGGCAACCCCCAGGGCGACGTGCTGTTCGGCGTCGACAACACGCTGTTGTCGCGTGCGCTCGAGGCCGACGTGTTCGTGCCCCACGAGCCCACGGACGCCGACGAACTGGACCGGGCACTGGTGCTGGACGACCAGTGGCGGGTGACCCCGATCGATCGCGGCGACGTGTGCCTCAACTACGACGTGGCTGCCTACGAGGACCTCGCGATCGATCCTCCCACGTCGCTCGCGGACCTCGTCGACCCGGCCTACGACGGCCAGTTGGTGGTCGAGAACCCAGCCACGTCGTCACCGGGACTGGCCTTCCTGTTGGCCACGGTGGTGACGTTCGGGGAGGACGGTTGGGAGGACTACTGGTCCGAACTGGTGGCCAACGACGTCGCGGTCAGTGCCGGGTGGGAGGATGCCTACTACGGCGTGTTCTCGGGCTCGGCCGGGTCCGAGGGTGACCGACCACTGGTCGTGTCGTATGCCTCCAGCCCACCCGCCGAGGTGATCTTCAGCGATGAGGAACTGGACGCCGCACCGACGGGCGTCGTGGTCGACTCGTGCTTCCAGCAGGTCGAGTTCGCCGGCGTGCTGACCGGCACCGACAACGAGGCCGGGGCACGGGCACTGGTGGACTTCATGGTGGGCGAGACCTTCCAGGCCGACATCCCGTTGGAGATGTTCGTCTTCCCTGCTCGCACCGGTGTCGACCTCCCGCCCGAGTTCGTCGAGTACACGACCGTCCCGGACGACCCGATCACGCTGGACCCCGCCACCATCGACGCCCAGCGCGAGGACCTCGTCCAGCGCTGGACCGAACTGGTGCTGGGCTGATGTTCGACATCGACGACATCGACGACATCGATGTCGGAGGCGGCCCGCTGCGTCCGCCCCCGGCGGCCCGCGCCGAGGACGACTCGACCGATCCCGAGGTGGGCGAGCCCGGACCGAGGACCGGTCCACAGTGCGATGTCGAGTGACGTCCCCGATGCCACTGCCCGGGCGCGCACCGGCCTCCCGCTCGGGTGGCGCGTGGTGGTCGTGGTCGTGCCCGCAGCCTTCTTCGCGCTGTTCTTCCTGTGGCCGGTCGGCACGATCGTCGTCACCGGGCTGACCGGCGACGGCGCGACCGGCGACGCCCTGGCGGCACTGCTGGCCCCGGCGACCCGGCGCGTCCTGTGGTTCTCGACCTGGCAGGCCGTGCTGTCGACCCTGCTGACCCTGGCCGTCGGCCTGCCCGGCGCGTGGTTGGTGGCACGGGTGGAGGTGCCCGGACGTACCTGGTTCCGCGCGGCCGTGACCGTGCCGTTCGTGCTGCCGACCGTGGTCGTCGCGACCGCCTTCACCGGGCTGCTGGGTACCGGGTCACCGGTCATGCGTGCCATCGGAGCCCTGTTGGGCCGGTCGACGCCACCGCGACTGACCGGCACGATCGCCGCGGTGCTCGCGGCCCACGTGTTCTTCAACGTGGCGGTCGTGGTGCGCACCGTGGGGGCGCGATGGGCCAACCTCGACCGCCGACTGGTCGCTGCGGCGCGGACCCTGGGCGCCAGCCCGGTGGCGGCCTTTCGAGCGGTCACGCTGCCCTTGCTGCGACCGGCGATCACGGCCGCCAGTGCCATCACCTTCCTGTTCACCTTCACCTCGTTCGGGATCGTGCTGATCCTGGGGTCGCCGGGCATGGCCACGCTGGAGGTGGCGATCTACCGGGCGACGGCGCAGTTGCTGGACCTGCCCCGGGCCTCGGCCCTGGCCCTGCTGCAGGTCGTCGCGGTCGGTGCTGCGCTGCTGGTCAACGCACGACTTGGGGGCAGCCGGGCGGCGCGTTCCCCGGGCGGGATCACCACCGCTGCCGGCAGCGGTCGCCGCCGGCCGACCACGTGGCAGGCGTGGGCAGCCGTCGCGGGCGTGCTGGTCCTGACCGGGGTCGTGATCGGGCTGCCGGTCGCGGTGCTGGTCGAGCGTTCGTTGGCCACCGTCGAGGGTCACTCGTTGCAGTGGTACCGCGCCCTGGCCCGGGACACGGGCGTGCTGGCGGTGCCCGCGTGGCAGACCGTCCGGACCTCACTGTGGTTCGCGCTGCAGGCCAGCGTGCTGGCCACGGTGGTCGGTGGCGCCGCGGCCGTGGCCATCACCCGCCGCCGGGGCGGCTGGGGCCGGGTGTTCGACCTGCTGCTGATGCTGCCGCTCGGGGTCAGCGCGGTGACCGTCGGGTTCGGGTTCCTGATCACGCTGGACACCCCGCCGATGGACTGGCGCGCCGAGCCGTGGCTGGTCCCGCTGGCCCAGGCGCTGGTCGCGATCCCGTTCGTGGTCCGGATCCTGGTGCCCGCGCTGGACGCCGTCGACGATCGACTGCGATCGGCCGCCGCCGCGCTCGGCGCCACACCCACGAAGGTGTGGCGCCACGTCGACCTGCCGATCCTGTTCCGGTCCGCCACGGTCGCGGCCGGGTTCGCCTTCGCGGTGTCCATGGGCGAGTTCGGCGCGACCGTGTTCATCGCCCGCGCCATCTCCCCGACGATGCCGGTCGCCATCTTCCGCTTCCTGGGCCAGCCCGGCGCCGCCAACCTCGGCCAGGCGATGGCGCTCAGTTGCGTGCTGATGCTGGTGACCGTGGTGTCGATCGCGGCCGTGGACCGGTTGCGGGTCGCCGACCTGGGGAGCTTTTGACCATGGACACGCCCCGTACTCCGCGGTTGCAGGCCACCGACGTCTCGGTCCGGTGGGGTGACGTCGTGGCCGTCGACCACGTCGACCTGGTCGTGGAGACCGGCGAGGTGGTTGCGCTGTTGGGGCCGTCCGGGTGCGGCAAGTCGTCGCTGCTGGCAGCTGTCGCCGGGCTGGTGCCGCACGCGGGCGAGGTGCACATCGACGGGGTCGACGTCAGCCGTGCGCGACCGGACCAGCGCGACCTCGGCCTGATGTTCCAGGACGGGGCGCTGTTCCCGCACCTGGACGTCGCCAGTAATGTCGGGTTCGGGCTGCGCATGCACGGGTGGGCGCGGGACCGGCAGGGGCAGCGGGTCGCCGAGGTGCTGGCACTGGTCGGGCTGGAGGGGCTTGGCGGACGTCGGATCGACGCGCTGTCGGGCGGCCAGGCACAACGGGTGGCGCTGGCCCGCGCGATCGCGCCCCAGCCCCGGTTGCTGTTGCTGGACGAGCCGCTGTCGTCGCTGGACAAGCGGTTGCGCGACCACCTGCTGGAGGAGTTGCCGCGCGTCTTCGCCGCGGTCGACGCCGCGGTCGTGCACGTGACCCACGACCAGGACGAGGCCATGGCCCTGGCCGACCGGGTGGCCGTGATGCAGGCCGGCCGGATCGTGCGGCTGGACACGCCCAGTGCGTTGTGGCAGGACCCCGGGTCGGCGTTCGTCGCGGCGTTCCTGGGCTGGCGCAACATCTACGCCACGTCCCCGGCGGCTGGCGGCGAACACCCCGTGCTGGAACTGCCGGGGCGGGTCCTGGACGCGCTCGGCCGTCCTGACCTGGCCGGCGTCGACGCCGGCCGCGTCGAGGTGCGACCCGCCGACGCGCAAGACCGCCCGTCCGACGTGTCCGGCTCGTGGCCCGGCCTCGTGACCGACCACCACTTCGCCGGCGATCACGTCTCCGTCGACGTCGCCCTGTCCGGCGTCGACGCCGTCCTGCGCGCCACCGGCCCCGTCCACGCCATGCCCGCGCGCAACGACGAGGTGGTCGCGTCCGTCCCCGACGACGCCTGGCGCAGCCTCACAGCCTGAGTCACCGCCCGAGTCCCAGCCAGCCAAGCCGCACACACGGACCTCGACGGCGAACCTCCCTCTCCGGGGGCCTTCGCGATCGTGTCCGACTGATGTGAGATGCATGCATCGACGTGAGTTCCGGTCGCCTGACGATCCAAACTCACATCACCGCCCGAAACTCACATCAGGTGGATCGTCGGGGAGCACCTCTTCCCCGACGTCGTGGCCGGTGGTCAGGGTCCGACCTGGTGGATGGTCAGGCCCTGGAACTCGGCC
>JAGXFT010000081.1 GCA_024637135.1 Nitriliruptorales bacterium
CGTCACGCGACGACCGCGATCCCGCTTCACTTCCGACCCCCGGACGAGGCCGTCTTAGGATTTCCGGGCGTCGAGTAGCGCTTGCTTTTGCAAGCGCGGTGTGCCACAACCCTCAATGGATCGTTTGTGACGGAACTCCTGCAGGCCACCGTTTCACCGTTCAGGGTCCACCAAAACTCGCCGTCAAAACCCTACGTTTCAAAAGTCGAGGGTCGACGAGTTTCGACGGACCACCCCATGGAGGCTGCCGTGGCCAACCTGATCGGATACGCCCGCGTGTCCACCCTGGATCAAGACCCCCAGCTGCAACGCGACGCACTCGACGACGCCGGCGCCATCCGGGTGTTCACCGACCACGCCTCCGGCAGCAAGGCCGACCGGCCCCAGCTGACCGCGTGCCTGGACTACCTGCGAGCGGGGGACACCCTGGTGGTGTGGCGACTTGACCGGCTGGGCCGATCGCTGTCGCATCTCGTCCAGGTCATCGAGGATCTCCAAGAACGCGAGGTCGGGTTCCGCTCGCTGACCGAGGGCTTTGACACCTCGACGTCAGGTGGCCGGCTGGTGTTTCACATCTTTGGGTCGATCGCGGAGTTCGAGCGCCAACTGATCCGGGAGCGCACCATGGCCGGGCTGGAAGCGGCCCGTCGCCAAGGCCGCACGGGAGGCCGCCCGTCAGTGATGACCCCCGACCGGCTCGAAGCCGCCCAGTCGCTGCGAAACCAGGGACTCACCCTGCAAGCGGTCGGTGACGCCCTGGGGATCTCGCCGTCCACCGTGGCCCGCCACCTCGCCCCCGTGACGACCCGGTAGGTCAAGGAGGCGAACTCAACCCCCGAATACGAGCGCCTACCAGCAATCTCGTGTGAATAGCTTCCAGCAGCCCGGAGATCGACCGCTCCGACGCTCAGCGGTCACGGGGTGGGATCCACGAGGTGGCTGGCATGTGACGGGACTCGAGGGCTTGTCGAGTCGCTGGCTTGGGTGAACCGCGGCTTCCAGCGGCCGGACCGCGGGAGGGATCGCCGGCGCCTGGTGCTCACGCTTGGATGCGGTGGCAGGTGGCGATGTGGGTGGCGTTGTCGGCGATCATCGACAGCGCGATGGGCAGGAACTGGGCGACCCGGGGGTCGGCGATGGAGTAGTAGACGTTGCGGCCTTGCTTGCGGTCGGCCGCGAGGCCGCAGTGGCGTAGACATGCCAGGTGGCTGGAGACCCGACCTTGCAGGCCCCCGATGGCGGTGACGATGTCGCTGACGTTCATCTCGCCGTGTTCCAGGAGCAGGGCGACGATGTGGAGTCGCGTGGGGTCGGCCAGCCCACGGAAGAACCGGACGGCGATCTCCCGGTCGGGACGGGTGGTCACGTCGAACCCATCGACGTCGAGGGAACTGATGCCGGTCATGACCGATCCTCTCTCACGGGGACGGTGCCAGTGTGCAGGGATCCGACCTGGGCGTACAGGTCGTGGGGCGCGTGCATGGTGCAAGCGTCCACCCGTCAGCCGTCGAGGTCTAACGAGCGGAACGACGCATACGACACGAAGTATACGATGTGGCGAATGCATCCCGAGCGTCGCCCCGATGTCGATCGACCCAGGAACATGTGCGACCAACCCCAAGGATTGTGATGAACGCCTACGACCTGATCGTGATCGGTGCCGGCATGGCCGGTGCGAACGCCGCCAACAAGTGCGCCGCCGCCGGATGGCGGGTGGGCATCGTCGACGAGCTGCCCTACGGCGGTACCTGCGCGCTGCGGGGTTGCGACCCGAAGAAGATCCTCCGCCGAGGCGCGGAGATCATGGACGCCGCCCGCCTGCTGGATGGCAAGGGCGTCGACCTGGGCGGTCTCGCCATCAACTGGGCCGACCTCATGGCCCACAAGCGGGGGTTCACCGACCCGGTCCCAGACAACATGGAACGCGGCCTGACCAGCAATGGCGTTGACACGCTGAAGGGCACCGCCACCTTCACCGGCCCGAACGACCTGACCATCGACGGCACCCCCGTCGCCGCGCGCCGGTTCTTCATCGCCACCGGGGCTCGACCCCGGCCCATGGGCTTCGCCGGAGCCGACCTCATGATCGACAGCACCCAGTTCCTTGACCTGGAAGCGTTGCCGGCCCGCGTGCTGTTCATCGGTGGCGGGTTCGTGAGCTTGGAGTTTGCCCACATCGCCGCCAGAGCCGGCGCGACCGCCACCGTGATCGATCGCGGTGAACGTCCGCTGAAGGGCTTTGATCCCGATCTGGTCGACCTGCTCATCGAGCGCAGCGGCCGCGCTGGCATCGACGTCCATACCCGCACCGCCATCCGCGAGATCCAGCCTGGCCCCGCCGGACTCCGCGTCACTACCGACCAGGACGGCGCCGCGACCATGCATGAGGTCGACCTCGTCGTCCACGGCGCGGGACGGATCCCTGAACTGTCCCGGCTCGGCCTCGACGCTGCCGGCGTCGACCACGGCCCCAGGGGTGTGACGGTTGCCCCCCACCTGCAGAGCAGGACCAACCCGGCAGTGTGGGCCGCCGGCGACTCCGCCGACACGCCCGGCATGCCCCTCACCCCCGTGGCGGTCTTCGAGGGCAAGGTTGCCGCCTCCAACATGCTCAACGACGAAACGACCACGCCCAACTACGACGGCGTGGCGACCGTCGTGTACACCATCCCCGAGCTTGCCCGAGTCGGAATGCTCGAAGCCGATGCCCACAACGCGGGCATCGACCTCGATGTCCGCTACCGCGACACCAGCGGCTGGTACTCCAACTACCGGGTCGGCGAGACGATCGCCGCCACCAAGGTCCTGGTCGACCGCAGCACCGACACCATCGTCGGCGCCCACATGCTCGGCCCCGAGTACGGCGAACTCATCAACTTCTGCGCCCTGGCAATAACGCTCGGACTCACCACCCGCCAGCTCAAGTCGATGACCGCCAGCTACCCGAGCGTCGGCTCCGATCTCGGCTCGATGCTGTGACCCCGCCCGGCGGTGCCTTCCTCAGGCTTGGCCGCTTGTCGAGTTGACCTTCCAGCAACTGGAATCCATAGGGTGCCGGACTGGATGACGTGAGGCGACCGGACTGGGCCGAACCTGGCCCGAGAGTGGGAGACGACATGGCAGTTGACGGGCGAGCGGTCCCCGACCGCAACGGACCACCTGACGCGCACGACGACGATGGGATGGCGTCCTACCGGATGAAGATCGGTGGCATGTCGTGTTCGTTCTGCACGTCCACGATCCGCAAGGCCTATTCGCGGATGGATGGCGTCCACGAGGTCGGGGTGTCGCTGGCCCACGAGGAGGGGCTGGTCAGGTATGACCCAGCAAGGGTCTCTCCCGGTGAGCTGCGGCTGACCTTGGAGCAGGTGGGCTACACCTACCGCGATCCGGACAAGGTGCGCTCGTTCGAAGACGAGGAACGTGAGTTGCGGCTGGCCCGCAACCGGTTGCTGGTCGCCGCAACGTTCACGCTCACGTCGTTCCTGCTGATGCTGTTCGGCATGTGGCTGGACCTGGTGGAGATCCCGCTGATGCCGTGGATCGCGCTGACGCTGGCGCTGGAGACGATGTTCGTCACCGCATGGTTCGTCAAGAAGATGGCATGGGCGTCGTTGCGGCGAGGGATCCTGAACCAGCACGTGCTGCTGGAGTTCGCCGCGTTCGCGGGGCTGGTCGGCGGCCTCCTGGGGGTGTTCGTCTCGCCGCGATTCCCCGCGACGGACTTCTTCGCCGTGGCGGTGTTCGTCACCGCCTACCACCTGTTGTCCGACTACGTGTCGAAGGTGGTGCGAACCCGCTCGTCGCAGGCGGTGCAGCGGCTGATGGACCTGCGGCCGGACACCGCACGGGTGCTGCGTGATGGGGAGGAGGTCGAGGTCCTACTCGACGAGGTCGAGGTTGGTGATCGGGTCCGGGTCCGGCCGGGCGAGTCGGTGCCGGTTGACGGCCGCGTGGTCGATGGCGCCTCTGCCGTGGACGAAGCGCTCGTGACCGGCGAGCCCATCCCGGCCGAGAAGGTCAAAGGCGACGAGGTGATCGGGGGCTCGATCAATCAGACCGGCTCGCTGGTGGTCGAGGTGACCCGGATCGGGCAGGAGTCGTTCCTGGCGCAGGTGGCCCGCTCGATCGAGGAGGCCCGCGCGCTGCGCCCCGGGGTGCTGCAGTTGGTCGACACCGTCCTGAAGTACTTCGTCCCCGGCGTGCTGCTGTTCACCGCCGCCGGGTTCCTCGCCTGGACCGTCGTCCCGGCGCTGCTCGGCGGCGGACCGGACTTCTTCCGGGCCACGTTCGCGGCCCTGGCCGTGCTGGTGCTGGGTTATCCGTGTGCCCTGGGGATGTCCACACCGCTGGCGATGATCCGCGGCGGGGGCGAGGCGGCCGAGCGGGGGATCCTCATGCGCTCGGGCGAGGCGTTCCAGGTCATGGGCGAAATCCGGTCGGTCGTGCTGGACAAGACCGGCACGATCACTCGTGGCGAACCGACGGTCCAGACCGTCGTCACGCCCGACGACCACGGCGAGGACGACGTGTTGGCTGCGGCCGCGTCGGTCGAGTCGGCCAGCGAGCATCCCTTGGCCCGCGCGATCGAGGACGCCGCCCAGGACCGAGGTCTGGAGGTCGTGTTCCCCGACCAGTTCCTGTCACACACGGGCAAGGGGGTCGAGGCGACCGTGGACGGCGTGCGGCTGCTGGTCGCCAAGCCGGAGTTCCTCCGTGAGCAGGGCGTGGCCCTCGATGCCGTCCGCGACCGGGTCACCGAACTCGAAGAACAGGGTCTCACCGTCGTCGGGGTCGCCCGCGACGCTCGACTGCTCGGACTGGTCGGGATCGGCGATCAGATCAAGGCAGATGCCGCCGAGACCATCCAGCGGATGTCCGACGCCGGCATCACCCCGGTGATGATCACCGGCGACAATCGCCGCACCGCCGACGCCGTCGCCGGCGAGGTCGGCATCCAACGGGTGCTCGCCGACGTCGCCCCCGCCGACAAGGCCAAAGAGATCCGCCGACTGCAGCAGGAGGGCCAGCGCGTGGCCATGGTCGGCGACGGCATCAACGACGCCCCGGCGCTGACCCAGTCCGACGTCGGCTTCGCGATCGGGGCCGGTACCGACATCGCGATCGAGTCGGCCGACATCGTGATCATGTCCGAACGGCTGGCAGCCGTGATGGACGCCCACCAGATCGGCGTCCGGTCCTACCGGCGCACCAGGCAGAATCTCGTCCTGGCGTTGTCGTTCAACGGGATCGGGGTGCCGCTGGCCACGACCGGGCTCGTGCATCCGGTGTGGGCGATGGTCGCAATGGTCGCGTCGGTCACGGCCGTGCTCGGCAACTCCTTCCGAGGCCGGATGCTGACCAGCCTGCGCGGCCACCCCAGCCACGACCCCCACACACCTCACGACCAGCAGCACGACCACGAACACCGCCGCATTCCGACCGCCCAGAAGACCGAACCGGTCGCGTACCCGACCAACCCCACCGAGACCGCCCGCCACACCCCCGCGCCGCGCCGGATCGAGCTGGAAGTTGCCATGCACTGCGACAACTGCGCCCAACGGATCGAAGACCGCGTCGGAGCGCTGGCGGGCGTGACACACATCCAGGCAGACCACCAGCGCGACATCATCGTCGTCGAACACACTCCGGAGGTCACGGACGGTCAGGTCCGAGCCACGCTCCACCACCTGGGATTCGACGTCACGGATCATGACCACGCCGCCCGAAAGACATCCACATGAGCCACGACAACCCGCGACCGCGCCACGGCCCCGAAGCCGACACCGCCCCCGAACC
>JAGXFT010000082.1 GCA_024637135.1 Nitriliruptorales bacterium
CTGCGGGAACTGTTCGACCGCGACGTCGCCGACGCGGTGCTGGCGCGGGCCGGTGGCCGGGTGCTGGTGAGCCGGACGGTGCACGTCGCGGGGCTGGGGGAATCCGACGTGGCCGAGCGCCTCCATGACGTCGAGGCCGCCGCCACCACCGCGGGCGTGGACGTCGCCTACCTCGCCACCCGGGGCGGGATTCTGGTCAAGTTCGCGGTCGAGGGGGACGATCGCGACGCGGTCCGGGACGCCTCGGAGGACTGGGTCATCGCCACGACCGAGGTGCTGGGTGCGTCGGTGGTCGGTGTCGACGACCGGGGACTGGAGATGGCGGTGGTGACGGCGCTGGCAGCGGCCGGTCGCACCGTCGCGGTCGCCGAGTCGGCCACCGGTGGGCTGGTGCTGGAACGGCTGACGACGGTGCCCGGTGCCTCCGCCGTGGTGCGCGGTGGGCTGGTCGTGTACGCGACCGAGTCCAAGGTCACCGTGGCCGGCATCGACGCCGACCTGCTGGCCGCGAACCCGCCCGTCTCGGAACCGGTGACGGAGGCCCTCGCGGTGGCGGTCCGCGAGCGCTTCGGCGCCGACATCGGGGTCGCCACCACGGGAGTCGCAGGCCCCGACGACCAGGACGGCGTGCCGGTCGGGACGAGCGTGTGGGCGGTGGCCGATGCCGACGGCAGTGCGGTGTGGTCACGGGAACTGCCGGGGGACCGGGCGGCCGTGCGGGACCGCCTGGCCAGCGCCGCCATCGACGCCGTGCGTCGTCGCCTCGCCCACTGATGGCCGCGGGCGGGGCTCGCCCGGCCCCGGCGTCGTGGTTCCTCGCCCTGCCGGTCCCCGACGCGGTGCGCCACCTCCTCGCGTCGCCACTGGCGGACCTGTCCGTGCGCCACGACGACCTCGCCTGGACCCGGCCCGAGGGCTGGCACGTCACGGTCGCCTTCCTCGGCCGGCCCGACCCGGCGGGACCGGGCGAGGTCCTCGCCCGCGCCCGTGCGGCGGTCGCGGACGTGCCGGTCGACCGCGACCCCGTGGTACTGGGCGAACCGGTGGTGCTGGGGCGGGCCGTGGCCCTTTCGGTCGGTCCCGCGGGGTGGCTTCGTGACCTGCATGGTCGCGTGCTCGCGAACCTGTCGGCGGCGGGACTGGTGTCGCCGTCCGGGTCCGCGACGTTCCGTCCGCACGTGACGCTGGCCCGGACGCGCGGTTCCCGAGGTGGCCGGGTGCCGGCGGCGGTGCTGGCCGAACTCGCGACGCTGGCCACGCGGACGGAACGGCGTTGGGATCCGGTCTCGCTGGCCCTGATGGCGTCCCACCGTGGTCACGGACCCGCGCACTACACCACCGTGATGGCGGTCTCCCTGCCGACGTGACCAGGCCCGTGCGCGGGACGGCCACGGCCGGCCGGGCGGAGTTCGACGGGTGTCGGCGGACGGGCCGTGTGGTCGCTCAGGCGTCGGCCGGGTCGCCGTTGTCGCCCGCGTTGCCGTCGTTGCCCGGGGCGCCGTCGCCGGCCGCTCGGACCCAGACCACTTCGTCATCGTCGAGTTCGTCGGTCGGGACGAACCCGCATGCCCGCCACAGCCGTTGGGCCGCGTGGTTGTCGGGGTGCACCGTCAGGCGGACCTCGCCGGCACCGAACTCGGCCAACAGGGTCCGGGCCGCGGCGGCACCCAGCCCGCGACCCTGGCGCTGCGCGTCGATCATGAACCCGCCGAGCCAGGTGACGCCGTCCTCGTCGCCCCACATGGCGTGCCCGACAACGGCGCCCTCGTGCGTGATGGCGCGTGACTCCCACTCGCTGTGCTGGGCCAGCACCAGGTAGCGCGCGGCCAGCGGGAACACCCAGTCCTGCTGGTCGGAGCGCGCCGCGACGTCGGCCACGTCGCGCCAGTTGCGGTCGCTGATCGGCACCACCTCCACGTTGGGGTGCGGGCGCCCGTTCGCGTGGCGAGGGACCGCGTCGGGCAGCGGTGCGTTCGCGGCCCGCAGTGCGGCCAGCCGCGCCCACACCGCGTCGAAGGCACGCATGGCCTGCTTCGCGTCGTAGAGCGCGCCGTGGGCCCGGCCGTCGTCGTGGGCCACGCCCAGTGCGCGGCACGTGCGCGCCAGTGACCGCGGCCCCTCCGGTTCGTCGGCGATCAACGGCAGGGCGAGCGTGCCGACGTCGATCAGGTGGTGGTCCCAGGTCGGACGGAGCCCGAGCTTGTGGCACATCAGGTCGAGGTGACGGGCGTCGAAGTCCGGGACGGCCCCCACCAGGTGGCCACCGTTGGCGTCGGCCAGCAGTTGGCGCATCCACACCAGCGCCGGCGTGCGCGGTTGCCGCGCGATGCGGTCGTGGTAGTGGGTCAGTTCGAGGGCAGTCGGTTCCGCGGCGTCCAGCGTGTGCTCCGGGAAGTACTGGCGGGTCTCCTCGTGGCCGTCCTCGAATCGCACGATCCAGGCCACTTCGGTCAGTTCGTGGCGCGTGTGGTCGAGGCCGGTGGCCTCGGTGTCGATGAAGACGAATCTGGGCATGGGATCAGGGTCCGGGTGGGCGGCAGGATTCGGGAGGCTACTGAACGACGGTGACACGGCAGGGCGTTGCGGGCGCGGTCTCGACGCGGCACGTCACATCGGTGTCGTGCACGCTCGTCCGTTGCCGGCAGCACGACGGGGGAGGTGGTGGCGCACGAACGGGTGTTCGCCTACGCTGTCGAACAGGCGTTCGAAGGCGAACGACCTGCAGCGGCACCGCCACCTGCGCTTCCCGCTGGGCCGGCAGCCGGACGACCCGTCACCGATCCGCGCTTGTCCACAGTCCCGACGGCACCTGCACCATCTTGTCACACCCGGTCAATACGGTCCCAACCGTTGCACCTGGGCCCCGGCCCGCACCACCCGCAGCCCGCCCCGATCACCATCACCACCCCATCACCACCCCATCACCACAAGGACCCGGCATGAACCGCGAGAAGTCCCTGCAGGCCGCCCTGGCCTCCATCGAGAAGCAGTTCGGCAAGGGGTCGGTGATGAAGTTGGGCGACGACGATCGCCCGCTCATCCCGGCGATCCCCACCGGCGCCCTGTCGCTGGACATCGCGCTGGGCGTCGGCGGCCTGCCCCGTGGCCGGGTCGTGGAGATCTTCGGTCCGGAGTCCAGCGGCAAGACCACGGTCGCGCTGCACGTCATCGCCGAGGCGCAGAAGGCCGGCGGGATCGCCGCCTTCATCGACGCCGAGCACGCGCTGGACCCGACCTATGCCCGTGCGCTGGGGGTCGACATCGACGAACTGCTGGTGTCGCAGCCCGACACCGGGGAACAGGCGTTGGAGATCGCCGACATGCTGATCCGCTCCAGTGCGGTCGACATCCTGGTCATCGACTCGGTCGCGGCGCTGACCCCCCGGGCCGAGATCGAGGGCGAGATGGGACAGTCCCACGTCGGCCTGCAGGCTCGGTTGATGTCCCAGGCGCTGCGCAAGCTGGCGGGCTCGCTCAACCGGTCGCAGACGTGCGCGGTCTTCATCAACCAGTTGCGCGAGAAGATCGGCGTGATGTTCGGTTCGCCCGAGACCACGCCGGGTGGCCGCGCGCTGAAGTTCTACTCCTCGGTGCGGCTGGACGTGCGCCGGATCGAGTCGCTCAAGGACGGCACCGACGTCGTGGGCAACAAGGTCCGGGTCAAGGTGGTCAAGAACAAGGTCGCCCCGCCGTTCCGCATGGCCGAGTTCGACATCATGTACGGCGAGGGCATCTCCAAGGAGGGTTCGCTGCTCGACATCGGCGTCGAGGAAGGGCTCGTCCGCAAGGCGGGTGCTTGGTACACCTACGAGGGCGAACAGCTGGGCCAGGGACGCGAGAACGCACGCAGCTTCCTCAAGGAGCATGTCGACATCGCCGAGGAGATCGAGCGCCTGGTCAAGCAGAAGCTCGGGATCATCCCCGACCCGGACGCCGAGGACGAGCCGGCCGACGACGCCGCCGCTGCCGACACCGAGGACGGTGACGACGAGTGACCGCCGGCACCGACGACAACGAGTCCGCGGGGTTCCGGTCGGCGGAGGAATGGCTGGCGGCCAAGGGAATCGAGCGGCGCGCCATCCGGGTCGACCCCGGTCCTGCCGACGGTGACGACACGCGCCCGCCAGAACCCGATCCCTCTGCTCGCGAGGTCGGACAACTCGCGACCGAGGCCCCGCCCGTGGTCCCCGGGGACGGCGTCGACCCGCAGGCACCGGGTGCCGACGCCACCGTGTCACCCGGCGACGAGTCCGCGCCGTCGCCCCCCGGGGAGCTCGGGGACGAGGTGTCGCGTGCGCTCGCCTTCGTCCAGCGGTCCACCTCCTCCACGCCGGCGTCCAGTGGGCGGCTCGAACGCAAGCTTGCCGCGCGCGACGTCCCGGCCGTCGCGATCCGGCTGGCCATGGCCGACGCCCGCGCACAGGGGCTGGTCGACGACGTCGCGATGGCCGACGCCCTGGTCGAGGAGGGCCGCGCCAAGGGATTCGCACCCCGTCGGCTGCGCGCCGACCTCCGCAAGCGGGAACTTCCCGACGACGTCATCGATGCCGCCATGGGACGCATCGGCGACCGTGATCCGGAGGCCGTCGCCTTCGACGTCGCCGCCAGCAAGGCACGCGAGTACGGCGGGCTGGACGCCGAGACCGCGTTCCGGCGGCTGGTCGGGTTCCTCGCCCGCCGCGGCCACAACGAGGGCCTCGCCCGCAAGGTCGCACGCCAAGTCGTGTTCGACGCCCGCGAGTCGGACCGCGTCACCGGCCACTGACCGTGCACCGGGGACTAGCCTCGGCGGCAGTGCCGTCACGACCGGAGAGGCGACCATGACCGTCCTGCAGGCCTGGTTCCTGGTCGGCGTCCCCGGCCTGCTGGTCGTCGCCGCGCTGTTCGTCGGGCACTCCCGCATCCGCGCCTACGCCGGCTACGCCGCGCTGGCGGCGCTGGTCGGCACCTTCCTGTCGGTGGACGGTGGTGCCATCTCCGCCGGGATCATCGGCATGGTGGTCGTCGCGCTGGTCGCGACCGCCCAGGGCGCCGAGGAAGCCACCGACCCCGAACACCACCAGACTCGCGACCGCTACACCCACACCTGACCCACTGCCACCCGGGCGGTCGCGAGGGCACGTGGGGGTCGGCACACTGGCAGTTCCGTTGTCCTCCCTCGACATGAGTCCTCATGAGTCGCACCTATCACATCCGCACCTTCGGGTGCCAGATGAACGTGCACGACTCCGAACGTGCCGCCGGCATCCTCGAGACGATGGGCTATCGGCGCAGTGACGAGGTGGCCGACGCGGACCTGGTCCTGCTCAACACCTGCGCGGTGCGCGAGAACGCCGACAACAAGTTGTACGGGACGCTCGGGCACCTCAAGCCGCTCAAGGACGAACACGGCACCACCATCGTGGTCGGCGGGTGCCTCGCACAGAAGGATGGCGGCGCGATCACCGAACGGGCACCGTGGGTCGACGTGGTCTACGGCACCCACAACCTCGCCAGCCTGCCGCGACTGCTGGCCGAGGCCGACTCGACCGAACTGCCGGTGCTGGAACTGGTCGAGACCCTCGAGACGTTCCCGTCGGCACTGCCCGCCAAGCGCGAGGTCCGCCACCACGCGTGGGTGTCGATCTCGGTCGGGTGCAACAACTCGTGCACCTTCTGCATCGTGCCGTCCCTGCGGGGCCCGGAGAACTCGCGCCGCGCCGGCGACATCATCGCCGAGGTCGAGGCCCTGGTCGCCGACGGCGTGGTCGAGGTCACCCTGCTGGGCCAGAACGTCAACTCCTACGGTCGCGACCTCGACAGCCGGCCGCTGTTCGCCGACCTGTTGCGGTCGATGGGCACCGTCGACGGGCTCGAACGGGTCCGCTTCACCTCGCCGCACCCCCGCGACTTCACCGAGGACGTCCTGCACGCGATGGCCGAGACGCCCAACGTCTGCGAGCACCTCCACCTGCCGTTGCAGTCCGGGTCCGACCGGGTGCTGCGGGCGATGCGGCGGTCGTACCGCTCGCGGCGCTTCCTGGACCTGGTGGACCGCACCCGCGACCTGTTGCCCGACGCCGCCCTCACCACCGACCTGATCGTGGGGTTCCCGGGCGAGACCGACGAGGACTTCGAGCAGACAATGGAGGTCGTGGCCCAGGCCCGCTTCGACCAGGCCTTCACCTTCCAGTACTCACCTCGCCCCGGCACGCCGGCCGCGGACATGGTCGACGACTTCGTCGCGCCGGACGTCGTCGCCGCCCGGTACCAGCGGCTGGAGGCACTGACCCGGCGCCAGTCCCACGACGCCCACGCGGCCCTGGTTGGCACCAGCCGCCAACTGCTGGTCGAGTCGCCGTCCAAGACCGACGACACCCGCCTGTCCGGCCGGACCCGTGGCAACCACCTCGTCCACTTCCCCCGGGGCACCGGCGAGGTGGCCCCGGGTGACCTGGTCACGGTCGACGTGGTCGAAGCCGCCGCCAACTACGCCATCGCCGGTGCGCCGACCGCCGTCACCACCACCCGAGCCGGCGACGCCACCCGGGCCGCCCTGGCCCGCGGCGACGGCTGGCAACTGGGCGCCGACGCCGTGTTGACGCCCCCCGTTGGCATGTCGACCCCGCACGGCACGACAGCCTCCGGCGGTCGCCCGGTCCTCCCCGTCCTGCCCATCCTGCCCGCCTGACCCGTGCCCCCCGCCACACCGCCACCCCCGTCGGCACCCCCACGTGGACGTGGTGGGGTGCGTGACGATCGTGGGGGCCGGGTGTGGGCGATCGTGGGGCCGACGGCGTCGGGCAAGTCGTCGGCGGCGATGGCGCTGGCACGGCAGGCCGTCCACCTGGCGGTCACGGCCCGCCGGGACGTCGAGGTGGTGGCCGTCGACGCGTTCACCGTCTACCGCGGGCTCGACATCGCCTCGGCCAAGCCGTCGCGGGCCGACCGTGCCCAGGTCCGGCACCACCTCGTGGACGTCCTGGACGTGGACCGGGAGGTCTCGGTCGCGGACTTCCAGGGCTGGGCCCGCGACGCCATCGCCGACATCCACGCCCGCGACCGCACGCCGTTGCTGGTCGGCGGGTCCGGCCTGTACGTCCGCGCGGTCGTTGACGACCTCGAGTTCCCCCCGACCGACCCCGCCGTCCGGAGCGAACTGGAGGCGCGCTGGGCCGACGACCCGCGTGGTGCCCACGCCGCCCTGGTCGCCACCGATCCCGAGGCGGCCGGGCGGATCGAGCCCGACAACCTGCGTCGCAGCGTCCGTGCCCTGGAGGTGATGGCGGTGACCGGGCGACCGTTCTCGTCCTTCCGGACGGCCTGGGACGACCACCAGAGCCGCTACGACCTGGTCGTGGACTACCTCGAGCCACCCACGGCGGTGCTGCGGGCCCGCATCGCCGAGCGGGCCGAGCGGATGGTCGCGGGTGGCCTGGTCGACGAGGTGGCCGCGCTCGACCGGGTCGGGCTGTCCACCACCGCCGCGCAGGGAATCGGGTGCGCCGAGGCCCTGGCGGTCCTCGACGGCGACCTCGACCTCGACGACCTCGCGGACGCGATCGCCCGGCGGACCTGGAACTACGCCCGTCGCCAGCGCTCGTGGTTCCGACGGGACCCACGGTGTGCCGCCCGCCGCCATCGCAACCTGACCGGGTTGCTGGCTGCCCACGACGCCGGATCGACCGACCGGACGACGGACCCGGTCGGGATGGTCACGGACACCGTCGACGTTGGGGTCGACGTCGCTGCCCGACCGGCCGCAGCAGACCCCGACCGACCCACGACAGGTGGCCCCGCATGAGTCGAGACGCCGATCTCCTCGCCGACCTGGTCGTGCTCAAGGCCCACGGCACCGGCAACGACTTCGTCGTGCTCGTGGACCCCGACGACACGCTGGTCGACCTGGCCGCCGACACCGTCGTCGCGCTGTGCGACCGCCATATGGGCATCGGCGCCGACGGCGTCATTCGCCTGGGAGGCCCACCCGCAGCGGGCGCGTTCGGGGAGGTCGAGGTGGACGGGGCCCAGGTCGCCATGGACTACCGCAACGGCGACGGGAGGGTCGTGGAGATGTGTGGCAACGGCATCCGGGTCAGCGCCCGGATCGCGGTGGACCACGGCCTGGTCGCGGCCGATGCCGAGCAGGTTGCCGTGGCCACCCGGTCCGGGGTCCGAATCGTGGACCTCCATCGCGGCGACGGCGTCGTCACCGGTGCCACGGTCGACATGGGCCCGGCCTCGACCGTGGCCGCGCGAATCGGGCTCGACCCCGACGTCGACACCGCCGACCTGGTGTTGGCCGGCATCCCCGAGCGGCACTGGTCCGCGGTGTCCATGGGCAACCCGCACGTGGTGGCCACCGTCGACGACCTCGACGGCGTCGACCTCGCCACGCTGGGCCCGACGGTCGAGACCCACGACGCCTTCGCCGAAGGGACCAACGTCAACCTGGTCGAGGTGGACCCCGAGGGCCACCTGCGGTTGCGGACGTGGGAACGCGGGGTCGGCGAGACCATGGCCTGCGGTTCCGGCACGTGTGCGGCCGTCGCGGCCCTGGCCGACCGCGGCGTGGTCGACCTGGACGAGGGACCGGTCGAGGTGGAGGTGGAGGTCGCCGGTGGGCGGCTGGTGGTGCGTCGCGACGACCGTGGGCACCTGTTGCTGACCGGTCCTGCCGAGGTCGTGGCGCGCCTGGACCTCGATCCGGGATGGCTTGCCCGGCTGGCCTGACAGGATCGATGCAGGTCCACGGACCACGGCCCGGCCCGTGCGGGCCCGGCCCGCACGGTGCGCCGGCGACAGGCGATCCGGCCGACGCCGACCGGGCACCTCAGCTCCGGGTCCGGGTGACCTCCACCTGGTGGCCGTCGTCGTCCGCCATCGCGACCTCGGGCATCGACGCGCCATGATCGGACTCGGCCCGGCGCGCGTCCAGCCATGCCACGTAGCGACCCGTCAGCCACCCGGCGGTGGCACCATGCAGGACCAGGCTGGCGAGCACGGTCGTGGCCAGCACCGCCAGGGCGCGGTCGGGCAGGCCGGCTTCGGCTTCCTCGACCGCCAGCAACGTGAACAGCACGGTCGCCAGTCCACGCGGGCCGAACCATCCGATGAACGCCGTGGTCGGCCACCGCAACCCGGTGCCGACCAGCGCGATCATGACCGGCACCATCCGACCGACGGTCAGCGCGGCCACCACGACCACCCAGTCCCGCGCGGTGAGCACGGCCAGGCCGTCGGGCAGCAGGGTCATGCCGAAGGCGAAGAAGGCCGCGATCGTCAGCAACCGGGCACTGTCCTCGGTGTAGGCGGTGACCTCGTCGGCCGTGGGTCCGCAGACCTGGCGGAAGGCCGAACCGGCCAGGAACGCCGCCACGAACGTGATCGCCCCGGTCGCGATCGCCGCGGCAACCACCAACCCGACCACGGCGACGATCGCCAACTGGGCGAAGACCTCGTCGACCAGGTCGCGGCGTCGCGCCGCCCGTACGGCGACACCGGCCGCGGCGCCGATGGCGATGCCCAGCACGATCGCGCCTCCCACCGGCGCCACGAACTCGTTCACGACGTCCTGTGTGCCCTGCATCGTGCCCGCGGCAAGCGCGATGGCGATGGTGACGACCGGTGTGGCCAGTCCGTCGTTGAGGCCCGACTCCACGTTGACGGCCTGGCGCACCAGGGTGGGCAGGTCCTCGGACTCCACGATGACCCGTGCCAGGGCGGCATCGGTCGCCGACAGGGCCGCGCCCACCAGCAGGGCCGGACCCAGCGGCAGGTCCAGGACGAGCATGGCCAGGCCGGTCAGGGTGGAGATCGACAGCGGCAACCCGATGCCCAGCAACCGCCCCGGCAGCGCGGCCCGTTGTTCCAGGGACCGCAACGGCACGCGCGAGGCATCGACGAACAGGACCAGGGACAGCGTCACCTCGGTCGCGAGTCGCAACCCGGCGGTGTCCAGGGACAACTCCTGGCCCGCCACCACGACCAGTGCCAGCCCGGCGACGGTCACGATTGCCGGGGGCGTCACGGGGCCGTTGACCAGTCGCCGCGACACCAGGGAAGATGCGAGCAGCAGGACCAGCAGGACGACGAGGGGGACCACGGCACTCCCGAGAGTCGCGGGTTGTCGGCGGCCGGCGGTCGCCCGACCCGTCAGGGCACTGTAGGCACGACGAAATCGGGACGGGCGGCTGCCCTTCGAGGGGGATCGCGGCGCGGCGTGGGCGTCGAGGGGTCGGTCGAGATGGCCCGAGCCGGGGTGGCGTCGGCACGTCGCGGCCCGTTCGGCCACACTTGCCGCGGCGGCCCGAGCGAACGAGCCGTGGCCGGCGCACACCGAAGGAACCCCGATGCAGCGAATCGCCGTGCTCACCAGTGGCGGGGATGCCCCCGGGATGAACGCCGCCCTCCGGAGCGTGGTCCGCGCCGCCGACGCCGCAGGAGTCGAGGTGCTCGGCGTCCGCGACGGCTACCGCGGGCTCCATCGGGGCTGGATGGAGCCGATCGATGCCCGCGCGGTGTCGGGGATCCTCCACATCGGCGGCACGATCCTGGGCACGGCCCGGTCGCACACCTTCCGGTCCATCGAGGGGCGCCAGGACGCGCTCAAGATGATGCACGAGCACGGCGTCGAGGGGCTGATCGTGATCGGCGGGGACGGGTCGCTGAAGGGCGCTGACCTGTTGGCCCAGGAAGGCGACGTGCCGGTCGTCGGGGTGCCCGGGACGATCGACAACGACCTCACCGGGTCCGATTTCACCATCGGGTTCGACACGGCCGTCAACACGGCCCTGGAGGCGGTCGACCGCATCCGTGACACGGCGTCCAGCCACCACCGGCTGTTCTTCATCGAGGTGATGGGCCGCCAGGCCGGCTGGATCGCGACCTACGTGGGTATCGCCGGTGGCGCAACGGCGGCGCTGGTCCCGGAACAGGGCGTCGACCTGGACGCCCTGCGCGACCGGGTCCGGGACTCCTTCGACATGGGCAAGCGGTTCTGCCTGGTGGTGGTCGCCGAAGGTCAACCCGGTGGTGCCCGGGCGGTGGCCGAGGAGATCTTCCCGGCCGACAGCGACGTCGAACTGGACCATCGGGTCACCAGCCTGGGGCACATGCAGCGAGGTGGGTCGCCGTCGATGCGGGACCGCGTGCTGGGCGCGCGCCTTGGCGACGCGGCCGTGCAGGCCCTGCTGGACGACTGCAACCGGATCATGGTGGGTGAGGTGCGGCTGGAGCTGAACCACTGCCCGTTGACGACGGCCTGGAGCCAGGAGTCGCACCCGCCCAGCCACCTCCTGGGCCTGCTGGACCGCCTCGCTCGCTGATCGGTCGCACAACGGTCGAGCGACGATCGGTGAGCATCCAGGGTCATGGCCCGATCAGGCCTCGTTGGACCTTCCGGCCCGGGATAGCCTGACCATCCCCGCACCCCGCGATCCCGGAGGCCCATTGGCCACGCCCGATCCCACGACGTCGACGACCCACGATGGCGACGACGCGCTCGACACCACTGTCGGTGACGCCACCCACGACGACGAGATCCGGGACCAGTCCGGCGACGACGACCTCTCTCGCGACGACCTCTCCCGCGCCGACCGCCGCCGGGCCGACCGTGACGTCATCGACGAGGGTGCACCCCGCGAGGGCGTGGACATCATCCGCCCGGTCGAGCGCGCGGTCATCGTCGCGCTGCAGGGCCCCGGTACCAGCAACGGCGAGATCACGGCGTCGCTGGACGAACTGGAGGCCCTGCTCGACACCGCCGGGGCCCAGGTCGTGGAACGGGTCGTGCAACGACGCGAGGCACCGTCGGCGGCGACCTACATCGGCCGCGGCAAGGCCGAGGAACTGCGCTCGATCGCCCGCACCCTGGACGCCGACGCGGTGGTCTTCGACGACGACCTGGCACCGGCGCAGCAGCGCAACCTGGAAGAGATCATCCGCCAGAAGGTGCTCGACCGGACCATCGTCATCCTCGACATCTTCGCCCAGCACGCCACCAGCCGCGAGGGCAAGGCGCAGGTCGAGATGGCCCAGTTGACCTACATGCTCCCGCGCCTGCGTGGGTGGGGTGAGGCGCTGTCCCGCCAGGCCGGTGGTCGGGTCGCCGGTGGTGGCGGCATCGGTGGTCGTGGTCCCGGTGAGACCCAGTTGGAGGTCGACCGTCGACGCATCAACCGGCGCATCTCCAAGTTGCGACGTGACCTCGGCGACTACGACCGCATCCGCTCCACCAAGTCCAAGGACCGCACCGACCGGCGGGTCCGGACCGTGGCCCTGGTCGGCTACACCAACGCGGGCAAGTCGTCGTTGCTGAACGCGCTGACCGGATCGACCGTCAGGGTCCGGGACCAGTTGTTCGCGACGCTCGACCCGACCGTGCGCAGTCTCGACATGGCCGACGGTCGCGACGTGGTGGTGACCGACACGGTCGGGTTCGTGCGCAAACTGCCGCACGGACTGGTCGAGGCCTTCACCTCCACGCTGGAGGAGTCCGCCGATGCCGACCTGTTGCTGCTGGTCGTCGACGCGTCCCACCCCGACGCGCTCACCCACCTGACCGCGGTCCACGAGGTGCTGGAGGAGATCGGTGCCGACGAGGTCACCGCGCAACTGGTGCTGAACAAGTCGGACCTGGTCGACCCGGTGGAACTGGCGTCGCTTGCACGCCACCTGGCGGAGCGGATCGGCCACGAGCCGGTCGTCGTGTCGGCCCACACCGGTGACGGCATCGAGGAGCTGGTCGAGTCGATCCGCACCCGGCTGCCGGGGCAACGCATCGACGTGACCGCGGTGGTGCCGTGGGAGCGCGGTGACCTGGTGTCGCTGGTGCACGACCGCGGCGACGTGCACGACGAGGAACACCGCAACGACGGGACGAGGTTGGTCGCGACCGTGGACGAGGACGTCGCCCGCACGCTGCGCGACTACCTGGAGGACGACCCGTTCGCGCCGGAACCCGAACCGTGGGAACGAGTCGGGGCCGGGTCGGCCTCAGGTCCGGGCGACGCGGCCTGAGCCACGCCGTGGGCGCGGCGTTGGGTCCCTCAGTGGATGGAGCGCAGGACCGCGGTGACCTTGCCCATGATCCGGGCCTCGTCGTCGGGCCGGACCAGGATCGGCTCGTAGTTCTCGTTGGCCGGGTCGAGGTAGACGTGGCCGGCCTTGGTGCGACGGAAGAACTTGACCGTGGCCTCGTCCTCGACCAGGGCCGCGCACATCTCGCCCTGTTCGACCTGGGGCTGTTCGCGGATCACCACGTAGTCACCGTCGAACACCCCGGCCTCGATCATCGAGTCCCCGCGGACGCGCAGCATGAACAGCGTGCCGTCGCCGACCAGGTCGGCCGGCAGCGGATAGGTGGCCTCGACGTGCTGTTCGGCCACGATCGGGGCACCCGCCGCGATCTCGCCGACCAGCGGGATCTGGCGGTGCAGTGATGCCGGGACGTCGCTGAAGCGACCGGAGTCGGGGTCGAGGTCGAGCGCGCGCGGCTTGGTGGGGTCGCGCCGCAACAGCCCCTTGTCCTCGAGTGTCGACAACTGCGAGTGGACCGAGGACGGGGACTTCAGCCCCACCGCGTCACCGATCTCGCGGACCGACGGCGGATAGCCGTGGTCGCCGGTGTAGGCATGGAGGAAGTCCATGATGGCGTGTTGGCGCGAGGTCAGGTCGGACGTGTCGCTCATCCCGGGGGCCTCCGGTTGGTGGTCGGTCGTGGACGGTGGCGGCTGGGTCAGGTGCCGAACGCTGGTGCTGGCCGTGGCGGCCACCGGCGTGCGCTGCGTGAACACGTGTTCGAATGATAGCAGCCGGCCGGCGTCATGGCGAACACGTGTTCTGGTCGATGGATCGACGCTCCTGTTGCCATTGTGGTCGATGGGGCTGGATCTGTGGACTGTTCGTACGCATGTTCGGGTTTGACTCGAACAGGTGTACGGGGTTGACTGCCACCAGGCGAACATGCGTTCGGGCCGATGCCTTGCGAGGTTCCGCGGCAGGGATGTCACACCCCCTCCGTACGGTCCCGACCACCAGCTCGTCCCGCCCGACCAGCACCAGCCGACCAGCACCACCGCCCGACCAGCACCAGCCGACCAGCACCGCCCGACCAGGAGCATCCCATGAGCGCCGCCATCCATCCCTTCCCCGGGCGTGACCCGAACCTGGGCCAGCTCGACCCGGCGGACGACCTGCTGGCCGAGCTCGCGGTCGCGGTCGGCTCGCGGCCCCTGGCGGCGGGGGAGCGGGTCCGCCGGATCCCGGCCACGAACCAGCGCGCCACCGTCCACCCGATCGCGGGCGCCCGGCACGGCGGGGCCAACGACCTGGTCACCACCGAGCGCGGGGTCGGCCGGCGGCGCCACCACCTCGTGCTGGCGGCCGTGACCGTCGCGCTGGCCCTGGTGGTCGCGATGCTCACCGGGTTGGTGGGGGCTGACGCCGCCGGCGACATCCCCATCACGGGGACCACCACGTTGGAGGGCGGCGAGACCCTGTGGGGCATCGCCACCGAGATCACCCCGACCGACGGCGACGTCCGCGACACCGTGACGCTGCTGCTCCAGGCGAACGACTTCGACTCCCCGGCGGTGCCGACCGGCACCCTCGTGCGACTGCCCGACCTGGACGGCTGAGTCGCCGGGGCAACCCAATCGTGCGTTCGGCGCACGTTGCGACCACCCACGCAACCCGCCGACCATCCTGCTGCGAATCCCTTCATGCCCGGTGTCCTTGCACCCGCCCTGTCAAGGCACCGGGCGTCCCATTTCTCGAGACGTCTCGCCCCTGCGCAGATCCCACCGCCGACCGCGGCCATCGTGTCGCCCGGTCCCGGGCGACGCCCCGCTCAGGCCTTCGGTGGGGCGTCCTTGCGCAACTCCGAGAGTTCCGACTCGAAGTCCTCGGGGCCCTGGAAGTTCTTGTAGACCGAGGCGAACCGCACGTAGGCCACCGGGTCGAGGTCGCGCAGTTCGACCAGGACGGCCAGTCCGACCTGTTCGGACGTCACCTCGTTGCCCTGCTCGCGGCGCAGTCGTGCCTCCACCCCGATCGCGGCCCGACGCAGGTCGTCCATCGGGACGCGGTTCTTGGCCGCTCGAGACATCCCTTCCAGCACGTTCTCCCGCGAGAACGGCGACATCGACCCGGAGCGCTTGCGCACCATCAGCGGTGGTTGCTCGATCCGTTCCAGGGTCGTGAACCGTCGCCCACAGCCCCCGCACTCACGTCGGCGACGCACCGTCGTGCCGTTGTCGGTCGGGCGAGAGTCGACGACCCGATCGTCGTCGACGGCACACACCGGACATCGCACGGCCGACTCCTTCCGCGACTGGGTGCCGACCGGACGTGGTCGACGGTGGCAACATAGACCGTGGCGACACTCGTGGTCGTCCGACCTCCCCGGACGCACGCCCGGTCATCGGGCGGGTGCCCCCAACGACCGAACTCCCAGGAGCCCGCATGGATCCCCTCGAGGTTGGACCCGCCACGACCGATGGTGACGGACACGTCGTGCCCGTCCGGGCGGTCGACCACCTGTGCGGGCCGCCCGGGGTCGTCCAGGGTGGGCTGGCCGCGGTGCTGCTGGCCGGTGCGGCCACGGGCGCGACCGGTGGGACCGTGTCCCGCGTCGCCGCCCGCCTCCATCGCCCCACTCCGACCGACACCCCGTTGCGGGTGACCCTCGACCCTGCCACGGACGACGACACCGCGGAACTGGCCGCCGTGGGAGCCGCCGACGGGGCCGCGGCGACCTGGGCCGGCACGGTGGCCGTGGTCGGCGGTGACCACGGCAGCGAGGTTGCCGACGACGACATCACCGTGCGGGGCCACGTGGTGGTCGGGGGTCGACCCGACGGATCCGACGACCACGACGACCTGGTGGCGATCGCGCTGCGTGACCCGCTGCCGCGACCCCAGGCGGTGCCGGCGGCCCCGGACTGCGTGGTCTGCGGTGCCCGCAACAGCCACGGGTTGCACCTGTTCCCGGGGTGGTTCTCCGACGGCGCGGTCGTGGAGGCATGGGAGGGCGACGACGAGGTGGCCGGTCCCCGCGGCATGTTCGTCCGACCCGAGGTCGTCGCGGCGGTGCTCGACTGCCCGACCGTGTGGGCGACCCGTGACCACTGCCGGGCCAACGGCTTCGGTGGGGCGCTGCTGGGCGGGTTCGACGTCACCTGGTACTCGCGCCTGCCGGTGGGGGAGTCGGTCCGCATCGCTGCCGTGCTCGACCATGCCGACGGTCGCAAGATGTCGGCGCGGGCCGGCCTGGTCGGTGCCGACGGCCTGCTGTACGCGGTCGCCTCGGCCCTGCAGATCGGCGTGGCCACCATGCCCGGTGCCGACCCCGACCTCGACCCGTTCGGCGACGACCTCGACGACTGACGTCGATCGCGGCTGTCACCGCGCATGCCTATGGTCGCAGGACCAGGCGCTCGAACGCCCGACGACGGAGACGACGCATGGCCGAGGACCGCGACGCCGACGAACGCACGACCCTGACGGCGATGCTCGACCTCCAGCGCTCGATCCTGCGCTGGAAGGCCGCCGGACTGACGCGCGCGCAGGCGTCCACCACGCTGGGTCCGTCCAGCCTCCACCTCGCCGGGCTCATCAAGCACATGACCCTGGTGGAGGAGGGCTGGTTCGTCACCGGGTTCCTGGGTGGCGAGCACTCGCCGCCGTTCGACACCGTCGACTGGGACGCCGATCCGGACTGGGAGTTCCGGACGGCGGCCGACGACGACCTCGACGACCTGCTGGCGGCCTACGACGCCGCCTGTGACCGCAGCCGCGAGATCGTGGCGGCGGCCGAGTCACTGGACGATCGAAGCGTCCGTCACCGTGACGGCGAGCCGGTCAACCTGCGCTGGGTCCTGGTCCACATGCTCGAGGAGACCGCCCGCCACGCCGGTCACGCCGACCTGCTGCGGGAAGCGATCGACGGCAGCGTGGGCGATCCACCACCGGCGGACGACGACTCCTGAACCACGTTCGCGTCATCGGTCAGTCCTGCGACGGGGGCGGCGGCAGCGGGGTGTCGCCGTTGGTCCGCGGCGGCGGCGAGGTCCGGGCGGCATGCGCCGGGGCGTCCGGGCGCGGGGACACCGGCGAGGACCACGTCACGGGGACGCCGGCGCCCGCGGGCACCAGTTCCGGGTTGTTGGCCCGCTTCGCGGCCCGGGCTGCGGATTCCCTCGCCGCGATCTCGGCGGCCGACAACGGGGCCCCGATCGGCTCCGGTTCGAGTGCGGGGCCCTGGTCGCGGGCGGGCTTGTCGTCGCGGCGGAGGAGCAGCAGCAGGAGGACCATCCCGATGCCGAGCACGACCACGCCGATCAGCCCGTAGAGCAGCAGCTGGTCCAGCGGCGTGGACGGGGTGGCGTTGGCGACGGCGGACAGTTCGGTGCTCTCGCCGAGGTCGAGGTCCCACGTGACCGTGTTCCCGTCGATCTCGCCGGTGCTCTCGGTCACGTCGCCGGGGAAGGCCAGCCGGATCTGCATCTGGGCGCCGCCCAGGAACAGGGACGGGTCGAGGCCGTCCTCGTCGCCCCCACCGGCGTCGAACACCCCGGACACCCGGAAGACGTCGCCGTCGCGTTCGATCTGCAGCGCCTGGCCGGTCCCGTCGGTCGTCCCGGCGTTGAAGTCATCCAGCGGGACGGCGTCGAAGACGTAGCGCTGGCCGACGAACCCGTCCTGGTCGTAGGGCTCGACCGAGACGCCCTCGAGGTCGTCGGGGACCGGCTGGTCGCTCCCCGCGAACGGGTCCTCGGTGGACCCGTCGCTGCCCAGTTCGAGCAGGGAGCGGTCGACGGCCAGCACCATGGTGCCGCTGACGGTGTCGTCCGGTGACACCACCATGTCCATGTCGACATTGATGCAGCCGGTCAACAGCAGTGCGAGCAGGGCCACGAGCAGCAGCCTGGTCGTCGTGCTGGTCGTCGTGGCTGGGCGTGGGCGGGAGCGGTCCGGCATCGTTGTGTTCCCCATGCTGGTGGACGCCGCTGTGGCGTCGGTGTCGGTCCCCCCCGGGCCAGGCGAATGGTACGAAGCGTCCCGGCCCCGCAGACCCCTGAACGGGGGAAGCGGGACCCGGGTCCCCGGCCGTGGCGACCGCCGTCCGACGGTCCCGGACCATCCGTGCGCGCATCGCGCAGGTCGGGGCGAGCCACCGCCTCGTCAGGTGCTCCAGCGGAACAACGCGGCGGTCAGGTCGTCACCGAAGCCGATCGTCACGGCCAGCCCGAGTCCCACCACCAGCACCGTGGTGGTCGCCACCGGCAGCCCGTCCAGCCATCCCCGCACCCGCGGCGAGCGCGCCGCCACCGACA
Organism: Nitriliruptorales bacterium; assembly: GCA_024637135.1. Lineage (GTDB taxonomy): Bacteria > Actinomycetota > Nitriliruptoria > Nitriliruptorales > Nitriliruptoraceae > Salsipaludibacter. Next base: position 18,318 of record JAGXFT010000082.1, read on the forward strand.
CCAGCACGGCCGGCAGCACCAGCACGAACACGAAGGCCGCCAACGGCACGACCGCCGACCACGGGTCGCGGACCCCGGCGTTCAGGACCGTCCCCAACTGTTCGCCGACACAGGGTTGCCACAGCCACCCGGCCGCGGCTCCCGCCAGGGCCGCCCCGGCTGCCGGCACGACCCGTCCGGTTCCGGTGGCCCGACTGCGCCACGCGACGGCACCCCCGCCCGTCGCGAGCGCAACGCCCACCACGACGTCGGGCGGGACCCAGCCCCACGTCACCGCCACGACCGCGCCGACGATCGTGCCGCCGATCAGGCCGACCGTGGTCCAGGCACGTCCACGACCCAGCAGGGCGACCAGGATCGCGGTCACCACGATCGTCGCCGAACACGGCAGCACGATCGCGCCACCGGCCTCGGCGACCAGTGCCCAGAACTCGGTCGTCGCCGTCACGTGGCCTCAGGCCACCGGATCGGCGACCAGCGCCGCGACGGTGTCGTTGAGCCGGTCGTACGCGCCCTCACCGATGTGGTCGAAGCGGATGTCGCCGGCCTGGTCGAGCACGAACGTGCGGGGCCAGAAGTTGCCGCCCGGGTCCTGCCACGACCGGAAGGTGGTGTGGTCGGTGTCCAGTGCGACCGGCCACGTCACGCCCAGGTCCTCGACCGCCTGCGCGATGTTGTCCGGGTCGGCCTCGTGGTCGAACTCGGGGGCGTGCACGCCGATGATCTCGACGTCGTCGGTGGGGTGCGCGGCGCGCAGTTCCTGCAGGTTCGGCAGCGTGTTCTTGCAGTTGAAGCAGCCGAAGGTCCAGAACCAGACGACCGTGACCCTGCCCCGGGTGTCGTCCAGGGTCGCGATGTCGTCGGGATTGTTCAGCCAGCCGTCGAGGTTCTCCAGCGGCGGCGGCGCCCCGAGGTCCTCGAGGTCGGCGACGGCAAGCGCCGTGTCGGGCACCTGGTCGGGGGCGTCGGCGGTCGCGCCCGCGTCGTCGTCGGCAGCATAAGCGCCATCGGGGGCGGCGACCGGATCGGCCGCGTCGGACGACGAGCCCGCGGAGGCACAACCGGCCAGCGCGAGGCTGGCGACCAGCACCGTCGTGGCGGTCAGTCGGGCCGGTCGGGTGGGCACGGGTCGTCCTTGCCGTCGGGACGGCCGACAGCC
>JAGXFT010000083.1 GCA_024637135.1 Nitriliruptorales bacterium
ACGCGTGCAATCGGACCTGTAGTGTTCTCCTGCAAGGTGCCCTCCGGTGTTGGACGCATTCATAGACAGAACGCATCCAACCGCCCCGGAGGGCACTTTCCATGCAACCACGCCACCGGCTACTGCAAGATCGGGGCTAGACAGAACGCATCCAACACCCCCGGAGGGCACTTTCCATGCAACCCCGACCATCGCCTACTGCAAGATCGGGGCTAGCAGCAAGCGGGTTGCGATGGGTGGGCTCGGGCCATCGCGCCGGAAGCATGCGCACAGTGCACGCCACAGGCCGCGACTGGCGCGGCAGCAGGCGTGCCACCGGGCCCCGGCGGACGTCCGTGAAGACGCGCGACGGGGCGGACATCGTCCGCCCCGTCGGGTCGTTCAGATGCGGTCCGGGATCACGGGTCGCGGAAGATCCACAGGCCGCTGTCACGGTCGCTGGCGAGCACGTAGGTGTAACCGTCCTCACCGACGAACGCCTCGACACCCCAGAAGTTGTTGCCATCGGGGTCCAGGTAGCCGCCGACCTCGACGAGCTCGCACGTGGACGTGTCGTCGGGATCGCCGCACTGGATCTGCACCGCGCGCAGGCCACCCGCGTAGTAGGACAGGTACGCCAGGGACGCATCCTGCGGATCCACGGCGACCTCGTGCACGCTCAGGTCACCGAACCCGGTCGCGTAGTCCGGGTCCATGGCCTCGGGGATCGCGTAGGTGTCGAGATCGGCGAGCGTCTCCGCGTCGAACAGGTGGACGTAGCCCCACCCGTCGAACTGCGCGGCGACCGAGATGTCCGCGCCGACGTCGCCGAGCTGGATGTCCTCCGGGTACGACCACTGGGCGGGGTCCAGCGGTTCGAGGTCGAACAGCAGGTGGAAGGCCTCGTGCGAGATGCACACCGCCACGACCTCGTCGACGAACGCGCCCGAGCCGCAGTACGGGTCCTGGCCGGCCGGGTCACCCGAGTGGTGGTTGGTGATGATCACGGAGTCCCAGCCCGCGAGGACGGCCTCGTGGGCCTTCTCGCCCGGGAAGCAGGCGCCCTCGGGTGCGCTCGGGTCGTTGACCGGCCCGCGCTGGAGGACGATGATCGACTCCTCGCCCGGCTCGAGCGACTCGAGGTACCCGGGGATGTCCTCGGGGCTCGGGACCGCGGCCGAGTCGGGGCACGCGTACCCGCCGTACACGACGGGTCCGTTGAGCTCGAGGTCGTCGAGGATGTCGGGCGTGCCGCCGCCGCCGATCGAGTCGGACGGGTAGACACCCGTGTGCGGCCCGCTCGTGATCTGGAAGTCCGCCGTGCGGTACGGCGCGAAGTCCTCGTCGGTCGCGATGAAGAAGCGGTTGTCGATCGTGAACTCTGCCTGGTGGCCGTTGCCCTCCGGCGTCAGCTCCACGCCGGTCGACTCCAACAGTTGCGGGTCGATGTCCGCGTAGTCGGTGTCGCCCAGGTAGACGGCGTTGGCCGGGTCGGTGACGTCCAGCAGCACGTACCCGCCGTCCCAGTACGACACGAGCATCGTCCACACGCCGTCGATCTGCTTGACCACCACGTCGTGGATGAACGACGAGGTCAGGCCGAGGTCGGGCTGGTCGACGTCGAAGTCGTTGAGGTCGTACTCCGCGATGAGCCGTGGCCGCTTCGGGTTGGTGATGTCGAGGATGTCGACGTCGGGGTACTGGATGTTGTCGGCCAGCACGACGTAGGCCTTGTCGCCCGCGTCCCACGCGTAGGCGCTGTGGATCTCGTACGCGGTCGGTTGGCCGGGCTCCTTGTCACCGAAGTGCTCGGACAGCTTCTTCGGCTTGGTCGGGTCCGAGACGTCCCAGAGCGAGACGCCACCCTTGCCGTTCTTGCCGCACGGCTCGTTGTTGGACACCAGCACGGTCCCGCTGTAGCGCGAGGTCGTGAGTTCCACGACCTGCAGGCCCTCACCGGGGCGCGTGTCCTGGTGCGACGGGATGAAGTTGATCAGTTCAGCCGACTCGGGGTCGGTCTCGATGTCGGCGATGTCGATGACGTACACACCGGCGTCCGGGCTGTTCTGGCCGCCCCTCTCCGGGCCGGCGCAGTCGGGTTCACCCCAGTTCGCCAGGTACGCGGTGTCCCCGTCCGGCGACACGGCCACGTCCGCGATGAGTTCCGGCGTGACATCCGGGATCTCGACCACGTCGATCAACTCGATCTTCCCCCATTCTCCGTCGCCGAGGAGGTGGCCCTCGTCGGTGCCGTGTTGAGCGTCAGGATCGGCCGCTGCGGGCAGCGTCGCCAGCATCGGCAGCAACAACATCGCCGCGACGCCGACGATCGGTCTCGATGTCTTCATGTCGGTCCTCCCTCGGGCCACCGCCTTCTGGGCGGATGGCAAGACCAGCAGCGAACACCGGTCCCATCGGGCGAACAGTAGTCGGACGAGCGAACGATAAGAAAGGGGCCGTGCAGGGGCCGCACGGCGGGTTGTTCGTTGACGGCCAACGGCCTACGTCAGGGGCAAGCCCGTGGCGGACAGGGTTGGCTCGGCGGGCGAGTTGGCGCTCGTTCGACGAGTCCGCGGGAGCATTGTCCACAGGACTGCACCACGGGACATGACAACGCCGGACGCCTCGGCCACACTGGCCGGCCCGTGTGCCCCCCACTTCACGGAGCCCCCCATGCAGACCATCCTCGACCGCCTCCGCATCGCCCTCCGAGGCGAGTCCGGCGAAGGCGTCATCAGCACAGAGATCGCTCCCTCGTCCTCACCATGCAATGCGACACTTTCGGTGGCGCTCGAGCGATCGAGATCACGGCACGTGTACCGGCGGAGATCACATCCCCGGCCATCGCTGCCCCGACGTCTGGTCCGACTCTGATAGCGGGCGCAACCTCTATTCGGCTCTCCGCTGCCAGCTCGGGTATCCACGAGGACGACCCTCGAGGCCTGGTCGTCCCCTATAGCGGCGGGTCCCGACGGGCAATTTGTCCAACCGTCGAGCCGACCGGTAGCAGTGGCGGCACCAAACCCATCACCGCGGGATGTTGCGCCACGGACTCCAGATGCACCATCCGGTAGCCAACGACCGGCCCTCCGCGCCAAGGAACGATCGCGGCCCGGTCAGGGCGACTGGCGCAGATCGAGCTGAAACATCAAAGTCTGCCGCCGCAACGTGAGAAAACTCGGGGACGCGACCCTGAAGCGCCGTCCTTGCTGGTGACGTTGTCTTCGGGTGGGAGGGTGCGATGCCCGCACAATTTCGGTTGGTGTGACTTGATGAACTGGGTAGATTCCTTGGCTTGGACGGAGGAAGGGGCCAACGCGTGGGGCACATCAGTGATCGAGGGGGCGACACCCGGTTGCGGTGGCGTGCCCGGTGGCGGCTCCCGGATGGTCGGGAGCGTTCCAAGTGTTTCCGGTTGAAGGCCGATGCCGAGGCGCACCTGGCCGCCCAGGCCGTGGCAGCGGGCCGTGGTGAGTCCGTGGACCCCATGGCGGGCCGTGTGACGTTCGGCGAATGGTGGGCCACCTGGCAGCGGAGTCGGACGGCGGCTCCGTCCACCCGGGCTCGAGACGACTCGTTGGCCCGCAATCACTTGCTCCCTTCGCTGGGGGCCAGGCCGTTGGCCTCGATCCACCAGCCCGACGTGGTGGCGTTCGTGGCCGAGGTCAGAGGCAAGGGGTTGGCGCCGTCCACCGTGACGCGGACCTACCAGCTTCTCGCAATGGGGCTGCAGGCGGCCGTCGACGCCGGGCGGATCGCACGCTCCCCGTGCCGCAATGTGGAGCTCCCCAGGATCGACCGGCGCGACATGCGGTTCCTCTCCCCGGCGGAGCTGGACCGGCTCGCGGGGGCGATCACGCCGCGGTATCGGGCGCTTGTGCTTGTGCTCGGGCTCGGTGGGTTGCGGATTGCGGAAGCGGCAGGGCTGACGGACACGAGCGTGCTGCACGCGACCAGGCAGCTCTCGATCGTCGAGACGGCCGTGTGGACCAACGGAGAGCTGCACCTACGGCCGCCCAAGACCCGGGCCGGACGCCGGCGGGTGACACTGCCTGGGGCCGCGTGGGAAGCGTTGACCGACCATCTTGACGAACGCGGCAATGGCGACCAGGGGCAGGTGTTCCCGGCACCGAAGGGCGGGTACCTCCGTGCGCGGCACTTCCGCCGAAGGGATTTCGCCAAGGCCGCCCAGGACGCCGAGCTGGACGGCCTCCGTCCCCACGACCTCCGCCATACCGCCGTGTCGTTGTGGATCGCTGCGGGGGCCGACCCCAAGGCCGTCAGTGCGCGGGCCGGTCACTCCTCGGTGGCGTTCACGTTTGATCAGTACGGCCACCTCTGGCCCGAGGCCGACGCGGCCGTCGCGGGGCTGGTCGACGATCTGTACGGGGCTCAAGTGGCCGAGGCCAAACGGGCCCGGGAGGGCCCAGCGGGCCCAGGCGATCACCGAGGGAGCTCGGTATGAGCCGGCCACGCTGACGGCACAGGGGCTCGTGGCGGGGCGCTCTCGCGTCACGGATGCGTCACGGAGGGCCCCGAGCGTGCCCCAAGGTGGAGCGACGGTCACGCCGAAACGACGAAATCCCGGCGTTTAAGCCGGGATTTCGTTGGGTGGAGGTGATCGGATTTGAACCGACGGCCCCTTCGTTGCGAACGAAGTGCTCTACCAGGCTGAGCTACACCCCCGGGAACCACGCGTACGAACCACAGGTGCCCGTCGCGAGGACGGGCCGCGCCATGGTAACCCCGGCCGCGAGAGCCCGCCACCGCGCCACCGCTGGCGGCGGCGACAGGTCACTGCGCGTGGACGTTGCCGGTCGGACGATCGTGCAGGCCGCCGTAGTGCCGTCTGTCCGCAGTCGCCGCGATCATCGGCGGGAGGGCTTCGAAGTCGTGCGGCTGGTCGCGACCGACGAAGGTGCGACTGTCGCGACGGATGGACCGGATGACCGCCTTGGCGCGGTCGGACTCGAGCTTGCGGTGGCGCAGGACCGACACGAACCCGCCCGTGGCCAGCGTGACGACCACGAAGAGCGTCCAGAACGGACCCTGCCACGCGATGGCGGCACCCGCGGTCAGGAACACGGCGACGAGTGATCCCACGAACACCTGCCGCAGTCGGGACAACTGTTCGTCACTGGAGATGGGCCGGCGCGCCGCCCGCAGCGACGTCGGGCGCTCGCGGGCGATCGGTCCGGCATTGGCGACCTCGGCCGGCTGGACACTGCTGTCGGCAACGGTCGGGGCGGGTGCGGTGGTGGTGGTCACGTGGTGGGTGTCCTGTTGGAGGACGGACATGGCCCGTTCGAAGCCGGCGGCCGACCCGTGGACCGTCGCGTCACGGTCACGCACGACCATCGGGAAGACGACGACCAACCACGTGGCGGCCAGTCCGAGTGTGAACAGCACCTGGATCGATGTCATCAGGCATCCCCGTGGCAGCAGTGCCCCGACCGGCTCGAGCCAGTGCAGGTCACAGTCATGGAATTCCACCGTTGTCGGGGACGAACCTAACGGGCTCGATGGGCCGGGCCAAGCATCCGGCCCCGGCGGCCTGTGCGCAGTGTGCTCGGGACGAGCCGCGCGCACGGTCGGAACCCCCGACCGTCCGACCACCGGCCACGCAGACCGGGTGTTGCGCGTGTTCGTTGCTGCATGTCACCGTGGCGGGTGCACGGCGGGCGGGTCGCACCATCAGGCCCTCGTGTCCGTCGCCGTCCAGGTCCCGGAGCGACCGCCGGACTTGGCCAGCAGTCGGACCGACGTCACGACCACGTCTCGCTGGACCGCCTTGACCAGGTCGTACAGCGCCAGTGCCGCGACGGACGCAGCGGTCATCGCCTCCATCTCGACCCCGGTGCGATCGGTCGCCAGCGCCGTGGCGTGGATGGTGGCTCGCCCCGCGTCCACGTCGACCTCCACCTCCACCTCCACCGAGGTGAGGGCGACCTGGTGGCACAGCGGCACCAGCATGGGCGTGGCCTTGGCCGCCTGGATGCCGGCCAACCGGATCACCGGCAGGGCGTCGCCCTTCGGGAGGTCACCGGACGCGAGCCGCGCGGCGGTCGACGGCTCCATGGCCACGGTGGCCACGGCGACGGCGCGGCGATCGGTCACGGGCTTGGTCCCGACGTCGACCATGCGGGCATGGCCGGCGGCATCGAGGTGGGTCAGGCCGTCCGGGCGGTCACCGGCCGCTGGCGTCGACGGGTTCACGACACGAGCAGGTGCACGAGCACCTGGCGGCCGGCCTCCAACCGGCCGACGGCCACCGGGACGACCGCGAGGCCGTCGGCCCGGGACAGCGCGCCCAGCATGTGCGAACCCTGGCCACCGGCTGGCCGGGCGTACCACTCCCCGTCCTGTTGGCGCAGCCGGACCCGCAGGTAGGAACGCTTGCCGACCGGCGAGGTCACGCCCTCGTCGAGCGTGGCCGTGACCTGGGGACGCAGGAGGTCCGACCGGCCCTGCAGGATCCGCAGGGCGGGTCGGACCAGCACCTCGAACGAGACGTAGGTGGACACCGGATTGCCGGGCAGCGCGACCACCGGGGTCCCGTCGATGCGGCCCAGGGCCTGGGGCATGCCCGGCTGCATCGCGAGCTTGGTGCGCTGGACCTCCCCGAGTTCCCGGATGGCGGTGGCGACGTGGTCGGCCTCGCCGGCGGACACCCCACCGCTCAACAGGACCAGGTCCGCCCCGTCCACGTGGGTCCGCAGGGCGTCCACCAGGTCCTCCAGGACGTCCGGGATCGGTCCGCCGAGGGTCGGCACGCAGCCCATCTCGGCCAGGGACGCAGCCAGCATCGGGCCGTTGGAGTCGTGGATCTGCCCCGGCGCCAGGTCGTTGCCGACAGGCACCAGTTCGTTGCCCGTGGTCAGCACCGTCACGCGCGGTGGCGCCACCACCAGGACCTCCATCACCCCGGTGGCCAGCAGCACGGCGACGTCCCGGGGGGTCAGCCGGTGGCGCTCCGGCAACAGCACGGTGTCCGGCTCGAGTTCCTCGCCGGCGTGACGGACATGGTCGCCCGCCGCCACCGCCGCGTGCACCGCGACTCGTCCGTCGTCGGCCCCGCTGGTGAGCTCGACCGGGACGACGGCGTCGGCCCCGGCGGGCAGGGGGGCGCCGGTCATCACCGCGACGGCCCGCCCGGAGGAGACCGCCAGCGGCTCGTCGGGCGTGGGGCCGGCGTGTGCGGAGCCGACCCCGTCCAACACCACGGGGTCGTCGCCGTCGGCCCCGGCGACATCGGCCGCGACGACTGCCCAGCCGTCCATCGCCGAGTTGGTGAACGGCGGCAACGGGGTCACGGCACGGACCTCGCGCGCGAGGACCAGCCCGACCGCGTCGGCCGGTGACCGGGTGACTCGCCGGGGGCCACCCAGCGAGCGGACGACCCACGACACGTACTCGTCCACGGGGACGAGTTCCCGGGGTTCGGTGACGGTCGTACGGCCGGTGCCGACGAAGTCGGTCATGGGGGGCCTCCCGGAGGTCTGGTGGTGGCGGTGACGTCTGTGGCGCCCGGTGGGACGACCACGATCTGGCCGTCAGGCCAGGCGGGTCGCGACGAGATCGCGCAGGTGCTCGGCGAGACGCGGACCGAGGTCGTCGCGGCGGAGCGCGAAGTCGATGGTGGCCTCCAGGAACCCCAGCTTGTCGCCGGCGTCGTGGCGGATGCCCTCCAGCACGATCCCGACGATGGGCTCGTCGGCGGCCAGGGCCTCCAACGCGTCGGTCAACTGGATCTCCCCGCCGGCGCCGGGAGCCGTGGACCGTAGGACGTCGAAGATCGAGCCCGGCAGGACGTAGCGCCCGATCACGGCGTAGTTGGACGGCGCATCGGCCGGATCGGGCTTCTCGACCAGCCCGGTGATGGACACGGACCCGTCGTCGGCGCGCTCGCCGACCTGCGCGATGCCGTACTTGTCGACGTCGTCGTCAGCCACCTCCATCAGGGCCACGACCGCGCGTCCGGTGGCCTCGTGGGCGGCCACCATGCGTTCCAACAGGTCGTCGTCGGGGTCGACGATGTCGTCGCCCAGCAGCACCGCGAACGAGTGGTCGCCCACGTGCGCCGCCGCCTGCAGCACGGCGTGGCCGAGCCCCAGTTGCTCCCCCTGGCGCACGGCGTGGACCGTGGCCAGGGTGGCCAGGTCCCGCACCATCGCCAGGGCGGCCTGCTTGCCCTTGGCCTCCAGCGCGGCCTCGAGTTCCAGCGACCGGTCGAAGTGGTCCTCGATCGCCGCCTTCCCACTGGCCGTGACCACCAGGACGTCGTCGAGGCCGGCTCGCGCACATTCGGCGACGATGTACTCGATCGTCGGCCGATCGACGATCGGCAGCATCTCCTTGGGGACCGCCTTGGTGGCCGGGAGGAACCGGGTGCCGTACCCGGCTGCGGGGATGACGGCCTTGCGCACGCTCACGGGGGATCCTGTCGTGGGGGTGTCGTGGCCGACATCGGTCGCCACGACGGGCTGGTGGCCAGCCTACTTTGTGGGCGAGGTACCGCTCCGGTGCCACGAGCAGGTCCTCGATGCGACGAGGCCCCGGACCCAGGGGGAGGTGCATGGTCGACGAGGCAGCCGCCAAGGCGACCCTGCGGACCACCGTGCAACGCATGCGAGGACAGGCCGATCCCGCGGCCATCCTCACGGCGTCACGACGGGCCGCGGACCTGCTGGCCACGATCCACGGCATCCAGCGTGCCCGCACCGTGCTCCTGCACGAACCGGTCCCGGGTGACCTCGACCCCCGCCCGTTGGCCGACCGGCTGATCGCGCGGGGCGCACGCGTCCTGCTGCTGGCACGCGACCAGGACCGACCGGTGGTGGTCGCACCCGGCCGCGCCCACCTCGCCGAGGCGCACTTGGAGGTGGACGACCTCGACGGCGTGGAGGTGGTCGTGCTGCCGGGGATCGCGTTCGACCTGGACGGCGGGCGGCTGGGGACCGGACGCGAGCAGTGGTCCCGACTCCTGGCCCGGGTCGACGACGGTGCGCTGCGGGTCGGGATCGCCCGCACGACCCAGTTGGTTCCTCGGGTGCCGCGCGAACCCGACGACGTCGTGGTCGACGTGGTCGTCACCGATCGCGGCGTCCACCACACGGGCGCACGGTTGGGCCCCCGGGACGCGTGAACGGTGGTGCCACGCGGGGCTGGGGTACCGTCCGGGCCACGCGCGGCCGGCGCCGGATCACCGCCCGGACACGCGACCCACGCCCCACGGGAGGTCCCTCGATGCCCACCTACGAGTACGTCTGCAAGGACTGCGGCGACGCGCTGGAGGTCGTCCAGTCGTTCCACGACGACGCCCTGACCGTGTGCCCGGCCTGCTCCGGCACCCTCCGCAAGAAGTTCTCGGCCGCCGGCATCATCTTCAAGGGCTCGGGGTGGCACATCAAGGACTACGCCCGCTCCAACGGGGGTGGCGGGAGCTCCGACGGTGGCAACGGGTCGTCGTCCGACGGCGGGAGCAGCGACCGGAGCAGCGACGGGGGCACGACCTCCACGACGTCGTCCGACGGCTCGTCGGACACCTCGACGTCCTCGTCGTCCGAGTCCTCCTCGTCCACGTCGACGTCCTCCGGGTCGAAGCCATCCGGGTCGAAGCCATCCGGGTCGACGCCATCCGGGTCGAAGCCATCCGGGTCGACGCCATCGTCGCGCGACTGAGCGAACGCCCCTGACCGGCGCGCACCACGCCGGCCGGATGTCGACCCTCCACAGGTGGGGTGACGGGCCCACGCGAGGCGGTCGCGGACGGGTCGACTGCAGGGCATGCGCGACTTCCTGCCCCGCCACCCACCCGACCCCGCCCGTGCGGGTGCTCGTCGTTGGCCGGCGACGATCGGCGGTCCCCCGATCCGCTGGCCCCGACCGGTCGACCGGGTGGCGGACGGCTGGTGGCGGCTCCCGTCCCGGCTCCGGGTGGTTGCGATCGTGCTGGTGGTCGCCCTGGCCGCCGCCGGGGTCGTGCGACGCTCGGGTCAGTCACCATGGGGACCGCCGGTCGACGTCGTTGTCGCCGCGGTCGACATCGAGGCCGGGGGACGCGTGACGGCCGAGTCGCGGACGTGGCCGGCCGACCTCGTGCCCGCGGACGCCCTCACCTCAGTGGCACCGGACGCGGTGGCGAGGCGACGGGTCCGCGCGGGCGAGGTGCTGGCGAGCGGCCACGTCGCCAGGGACCTCGATGACCTGCTGCGGCCGGGCGAGGTCGCCGTCCCCCTGGCCCAGGACCTGCCGGACCTGCCCGACGACGCCCGGGTCGTGCTGCTCGGAGCGGGCTTCGACGGCACCGGACGCCGGCTGGCATCGGGGCGGCTGGTGGCCCGCGACGACACCTGGACGTGGGTCGCGGTCCCGTCCGCCCAGGCCGCAGACCTGGCCGCGGCGATCGCCACCGGACCGGTCACGGTCGCGGTTTCGCCCGGGCCGGGCGTCGCCGGCTGACCGGGCGGGCGGTGCCGGCTGACCGGGCGGGCGGTGCCGGGTCCTCAGGCGCGTGGGGGTAACGTCCCACCCGTTCCGGATCCCGGACGCCCATGCCGCGAGGACCGCCATGCTGACCGCCATCCTGCTGGGCATCGTGCAGGGACTGACGGAGTTCCTCCCCGTCTCGTCGTCGGGCCACCTCCAGATCCTGCCGTACCTGTTCGGCCTCGACCCGGGTCCACTGGCCTTCGACGTCGCCGTCCACTTCGGCACCCTGACGGCCGTGGTCGCCTACTTCTGGTCCGACCTGTGGGGGCTGACCGTCGACTCGATCGGTCGGGGTGGCGCGGAGCAGGCCGGTGCCGCCCGTCGCCAGGTCCTGCTGCTGGTGGTCGCGTCGATCCCGGCCGCGGCCACCGGGTTCCTGTTGGCCAACAGCTTCGAGGAGCGGTTCGGGGATCCCCGGGTGGCCGCCATCATGCTGTTCGTCACCGCGGCCGTGCTGCTGGGCGCCGAGCGCCTGTACGCCCGCCGCGAGGACACCGGCACGACCACCGCGACGCGACGCAACGCCGTCGCGATGGGGTTCGCCCAGGCGCTGGCGATCGTGCCCGGGATCTCCCGGTCCGGCGCCACGATCGCCACCGGCATGGCCACTGGCCTCACGCGGGCCGCCGCAGCCCGCTTCTCGTTCCTGATGTCGGTCCCCGTCATCCTCGGGGCGTTCGTGGTCGAACTTCCCAACCTCAACAGCGCCGCCCTGTCCGGGACCGGCTACTCGGTCCCCGACGTCGTCGCGGGCACGCTGGCCGCCGCCGTGTCGGGATACCTGGCGGTCCGCTGGCTGATGCGCCTGGTCAGCAACGACACGTTGCGACGGTTCGCCTTCTACGTCCTGGCCCTGGGGGCCGTGACCCTGATTGCGTCACTGGTCCTGGGCCCGCCGGTCCCGGTCGTGATCCCCGCGCCGGCCGGCTGAGCCCGTCGTTTGGACGAACGCCGACGGAGCCGACCCCGTGGGATCGGCTCCGTCGCGATGCGCAGTGTCGCCACCGCAGGCGTGGGTCAGTAGCGCAGGTTCCGGAGGTAGTCGAACCCGGTCTCGGCGAACTCCAGCGCGTCCGCGGGCGAGTCGTTCTCGGTGATGTACTCCTGGACGCCCGACTCCTTGCGCGCGGCGAAGATGCGCGGGAAGTCGATCGTGCCCTCCCCCGGGTCGGCGAAGAACCCGTCCGCGGCCTTGTCCTTGACGTGGAACTGCAGGAAACGGCCCTCGTCACGCGAGAAGACCTCGACCGGGTCGGCGCCACCGGTGACGGCCCAGTACAGGTCGAGCTGCATGTGGCCGTTGAACTCCTCGAGCAGGACGTCGTAGGCCTGGACGCCGTTCTCCTCGACGGTGAACTCCGCGTCGTGGTTGTGGTAGCCGTACTTCACCCCGGCCGCGGTCATGGCCTCGTGGACCGGGTTGAGCACGTCGACGGCGAACGCCCGCCACTCGTCCAGGGTGTTCATGCGCGCGAAGTTCATGTTGGTGTACTTCGAGCCGAGGTCCACGGATGCCTGGGTCGCACGCTCCGGGTCGCGGTCGCCGTTGTGGAGGCTGGTCGGCTCGAGGTCGTAACTGCGCAGCGTGTCGCCCAGCTCGCTCCAGCTCAGGCCGTAGTTCGTGTACGGCTCGACCTTGCGATATCCGAACTCACGCAGCGTCTCGAAGACCATCGACCGGTCGGACGCCGAACGCGTGATGCTCCGCAAGCTGTAGAGCTGGATCGAGATCTTGCCCCGCGGGACCGGCCGTTTGCCAGCCGGGGACGCCGACGCCGCGAGCTGGCCGGAACCGACCGCCGTCAAGCCCCCAGGGTGGCAATGGTCGCGTTGCGCAGGAACGCTCGGCGGTCCATCACGCGTGGTGAGTGTGCCATGGTTCGTCTCCTTGGTGCGGTGTGTCCCCGGTCAGTCCGGGCGGTCGGGCGGCAACCGGCGCCACGACACCGAAATCGGGCCGCTCCGGGTCGAGTTTCGGTGTGATCGCCTACATATTGCCGCTCTTGGGCACTCTAACCACGGTGTCGAGGGTCGTCAACGCCGACTTTTGTCCACTTGTCCCGCAAAGCCTGCTGGCTGAGTCGTGGAAAGATGCCGAGAGACGACGAGACGTCAGGCCGCCCGGTCCAGCAGCTCCCACACCTGCTCGACGTGTTCCCGCCGTGTCCAGGTCGCACCGATCGAGATGCGCAGGAACCGTTGTCCGTCCACCTCGGACGCGGCCAGCCCGAGGTCCCGCGCCGCGGTGACCGTCGCCAGGAAGTCGTCGTTGCGGCCCGGATCGGCGTGGCAGACGCTGACCAGCCCGAACGGCGTCGGCGCGATCACGCGGAAGCGGGCGTCGGCGTCGAGGCGATCGGCGAGGTCGTGGGCCCAGTCGAGGTGGTCGCGGATCCGGCCCCGCAACCCGTCGACCCCGAACGACCGCAGCACCCACCACAACTTGAGTGCCCGGAAGCGCCGGCCGAGCGGCACGTGCCAGTCGCGGTAGTCGACGACCGCACCCGACTCCGAGGCCGCGTTGCGCAGGTACGGCGGCACGATCGACAACGTGTCGACCAGCGGCCCCCGGTCGGCCACCCAGAACAGCGAACAGTCGAAGTTCGTCCACAGCCACTTGTGCGCGTTGGTCACGTACGAGTCGACCAGGTCGAGGCCGTCCTGGTGGTGGCGCAGTTCGCCGCACAGCATCGCCGTACCGGCGTAGGCCGCGTCGACGTGGTGCCACATCCCGTGGCGTCGCGCGATCTCGGCGATCGCCCGAACCGGGTCCACGGCGGTCGTGCCGGTCGTCCCGACGGCGGAGCACACGAACACCGGTGTCCGTCCGGCCTCCAGGTCCGCCGCGACGGCGGCCGCCAGCGCGGCCTGGCGCAACGCGAAGGCGTCGTCGACCTCGACCAGTCGGACGTGGCCGATGCCGGCGACCCGTGCACCCTTCTCGATGGACGAGTGGGCCTGGTTCGAGGCGTAGGCCACGCAGTCCTCCGCGGCCGCGCCCGCCTGCGTGGCGCGGTGGCGGGCCACGACCAGCGCCGTGTGGGTGGCGTCGGACGCCGACGACTGGATGACGCCACCGCCCGGACCCGTGTCCACCCGCCACGAGGCCGGGAGGCCGAGTTCCTCGACCATCCAGTCCAGCACGGTCGACTCGACCTCGGTGACCGCCGGCGAGGTCGACCACAGCATGCCCTGCACGCCCATCCCGGCCGCGACCAGTTCGCCCAGGATCGACGCCGGCGAGGAGTTCGCGGGGAAGTAGGCCATCCAGCCCGGGTGCTGCCACTGGGTCAACCCCGGAACCACCACCTCGTCCAGGTCCGCCAGCCAGTCCTCGAACGGCTCCGGGTCGCGCGGGGCGTGGGCCGGCAGTCCGGCCCGGACCTCCCCCGGCTCGACCCCCGACCACACCGGGCGGTCCTCCAACGTGGCCAGGTGGTCGGCGATCCAGTCGATCGCGGCATGGCCGTTGCGGCGGAACGCCTCGAGGTCCATGGGCTCGGGCGGTGGGCCTCCCACGGCCGGCGGGTCGGCGGGCGGTGGGGAGGTCGCGGTCATGGCATGCCCGGCTCGGCGGAGCCCCGAGCCTAGGGCACGTCCTCCCATCCACCACCCGAGGTGGCACGAGCTGGACCGCACGTCGGCCTCGTCTCCAGGTGCCACCGTGGACGACGGCCTTGACATATCGAAGAACGATATGCATACCACGGTTCCAAGTCATATCGAAGAACGATATGCTGACCGCCTCCGATCGGAGCCGACATGGCCACACCCGCGTCCACCACCGACTCGCAATCCGATGCCAGGGCGTGGCAGGTGCTCGCCGAGGGCTTCACCCTGTTCGCCGCCGGCGCGGCCCCGGTGTTTTCGATCATCCAGGCGATCGGCACGCTGACCGGCGACCCGGTCGTGATCGAAGTGGCCACGGACCCCGGCCGCACGCTGGACGTCGGCGGCACCGCGCTGCCGCTCGACAGCGCGTTCGTCGAGGTCCTGCCGACGACCACGCAGGCATGGGTGCTGGCAGGGGTCGACGTGGCGTCCGGCCTGTTCATCGCACTGGTGGCCTGGCTGGTCTACCGCGTCCTGGTCACCGCTCGAACCGAGCCCGGACCGTTCCGAGGCGGCATGGCCACCCGGATCTTCCGGATCTCCGGGCTGGTCATGGCGGGCGGCATGGCCCTGTCGGTGCTGTCCGGCCTGCCGAATCTCCTGCTGACGCCGGACGGGGCCGGCCTGACGGTCAGCCTGTCGTTCCTCCCGCTGTTCGTCGCGGCGGCCATCGCGTGGACGGCTGAGGTCTTCCGTCGTGGCGAGGCCCTGGAGTCGGACCTGTCAGGACTCGTCTGATGGCGGTCGATCCCGACGTCGGGGACCGCGTGCGATGCCACCTCGACGACCTCCTGGAACGACGGGACCTGACCCTGGCGGCGCTGGCCGACGAGGTCGGCGTGACGGTGGCCAACCTCTCGGTGCTCAAGAACGACCGGGCACGGGCCGTGCGCTTCTCGACGCTGGTGGCCATCTGCGACGCCCTGGACTGCCAGCCCGGCGACCTGTTCAGCGTGGCCACGACCTGACGAGCGGCCACCCGAGTGGCGAACCGAGCAACCCGGGTACCTGCACGACCAGGCACCCCCGCGGGCGGCGTACGCTTCGGCGTCCACCTCCGCCAGGCCCCGTCCGTGCCCGCTTCGCGCTCGTCGTTCACCCCGGGTGACGCCGGACTGCTGGTGCTGCTTGCCCTGATGTGGGGGAACTCGTTCCTGTTCATCAAGCTCGCGGTCGCGTCGGTCCCGCCGGTGTGGATCGTGGCCGGGCGCCTGACACTGGGCGGACTGTTGCTGGTGACGATCGCCGGCATCCGCCGCCAGGCACTCCCCCGGAGCCGTCGAGACCTCACGCTGCTGGCGGTCGTGGGGGTCGCTGGCGCGGCCCTGCCGTGGACCGGCCAGGCCTGGGCCCAACAGTTCCTGGACTCCGGCATCGTCGCCGTGCTGAACGCGACCACGCCTGCGGCGACCCTGACCATCGCCGTGCTGGTCGGCCAGGAGCGGCTCCACGCCCGTCGCGTGCTCGGACTGCTGGTCGCGGTCGCGGGCTCGCTGGTGATCATCGGCGGTGAGGTCGGTGGCGGCAGTTCGGTCGTCGCCCTGTCGATCGCGGCCATCGCGCCGTTCGGCTACGGCGTCGGGGCCGTGCTGACCCGCGCCCGCGTGTCCGGTCGCATCGCGCCACTGCCCGCCGCTGCCGTCCAACTGTCGCTCGCGGCGCTGGTGGCGACGGTCGTGGCGCTGGTCGTGGCAGCCCGTCCCCCAGCCCCGACCAGCCTGGCACCGATCGCCGCCGGCTCGGTGTTGGCACTGGGCATCGTCGGGACCGGGCTGGCGTTCCTGATCTTCTTCACGCTGATCCAACGGGTGGGTGCCACCAACGCCTCGATGGTCACCTACCTCGTCCCGGTGGTCGGGCTGGTGTCCGGTGCGGTCGTCCGCGGCGAACGGTTCGGACCGAACGTCCTGGTGGGGGCGGCGATCCTGGTCCTGGGCGTGTGGCTGGCCCAACGCCGACCGGCCGAGGTCCCGGAACTGGTCCACGCAGCCTGAGGGCGCCGGGGCAGTCAGGTGAGGTTGGCCGCCCCGAACCCCACCGCGAAGCGTTCGCACCAGATCACCACGCTGGCGACCATGTCGACGTCGATGTCATCGGGCACGTCGTAGACCTGGGTCCCGCGGTTGCCCTTGAGTCGGCCGAGTTCGGTGGCCCCGTCGTCATAGCCGAACCAGTCGCCCCCGACGCCCACCTTCGGCGACAGGATGACGCGAAGGTCGGGTCCGTTGGAGGTGTCGAGGTCGACCAACGACAGTTGCAGGTCCCCGCCGTCGTCGACCAGCGCCACGGTGCCGGTCGTGTCGTGTTCCAGCGAGACCCACTCCCCCCGCGCCAGTACCCGCGGCGCGGCCGGTTCGGGCTCGGATTCAGGTCCGGGTTCGGGAGCGGCGGGCTCCGCCGGCGTCGACGGGTCGTCGACCGGATCGGCCACGACGGCCGACTCGTCGTCCGAGGGCGTGTCCCGTGACGGCTCCGGGTCGGGCGACGACGTCGGGGCCACGGGGGTCGTCGAGGTCGTCGGTACGGCGGGTGACGACGACACGGGCGACGGGGTCGTGACCGGGGACACGATCGTGGAGGGCGACGGATCCGGTGACGCCGCCAGCGCGGCAGCGAGGGCCGGGTCCAGTTCCTCGTCCACGGTGCGGTCGGTCACCAACGCATCGGGGCGGAACCACCAGAACGCGGCGACCAGGAGCACGACGACGGGCACACCGACCAGGGCCATGCGCCGTCGGGAGGCCACCAGGTCCATCGCACTCCTCGGCGTCGCGGTCGGTCGCACCAACGGACATGGTGGACCGCCACGCTCCGCCGCGCCTCGCCGCGAGCACGCCGTTCACCGACCGGCAAGGTCCGGGACGATCGTGGCGCGGGATCGCTGGTGGCGGCCTCGCCGGGGCAGGTCAGCCCGGTTCGTTGCCGGGACGCCACTTGATGCCGCAGCCCATCGACGGGACCTGGTCGGCGATCTCGTCGCCGGCCAACGTGGCCCGGACGGCCGCGCGCAGGTCCTCGCCGGTGACGTCGACGTCGTTGCCGGGCGACGCCTCGTCGAAGCGTCCGCGGTAGGTCAGGCGATGGTCCGCGTCGTAGACGAAGAAGTCCGGGGTACAGGCCGCACGGAAGGCGGCCGCCACCTCCTGGGACTCGTCGAACAACACCGGGAACGCGTAGCCGCGGTCATCCGCTTCGCGCGCCAGCATCGACGGTGCGTCGTCGGGATAGGCCTGGATGTCGTTGGAGGAGATCGCCACCATCGCCACCCGTCCGTCGTTGGCGACGTGACGGCCGAACGTGGCCAGTCCGTCGGCGATCCGCTTGACGTACGGGCAGTGATTGCAGAAGAAGACCACCACGTTCGCCCGCGACGACAGGTCGGTGGACGACACCACGTCGCCGGTGCGGACGTTGGGCAGGGAGAACGACGGCATGGGCGAGCCGAGTTCGACCATCATGGACTGCTGGGCCATTGGGGAGGCTCCTGGGCATCAGGTGTCGGTGGCGACCACCGTAGTTCGTCCTCGCCGTGGCCCACCCGGTCGCGTTCGGTCCGTCGATTCAGGACGCGTCGTCGGCGGTCGGGGCCTGCATGATCGAGAAGCTGCCGCCCAGGGGGTCGTGGATCCCGGCCAGGATCCCGACCGGCGTGTCGTCCGGACCGTGGGTGACGGTGGCCCCCAGTTCGGTGGCCCGGGCGACGGACTCCGCCGCGTCCTCGACGAGGAAGTAGGTGACCCAGTGCGACGGGACCTGGTCGGGCAGGCCCTCCGGCATCGCCATCATCCCGGCGATCCCCTGGTCCCCGCCCTCGACCACCTGGTAGACCATGTCGGGCATCTCCATCGCCTCGTAGGTCCAGCCCAGCACGTCGGCGTGGAACGCCTGGGAGGCCTCGAGGTCGCGGCTCATCAGTTCGTTCCACGCCCAGGTGTCGGGTTCGTTGACGACCTGGGCCCCGATGTGCTCGCCCGCTTCCCACAGTGACACGACCGCGCCGGCCGGATCGGCGATGACCGCCATGCGACCCTGGGTCATGACCTCCATGGTGGGCAGCAGCACGGCGCCGCCGGCGTCCTCGACCCTGGCCAGGACGGCGTCGACGTCGTCGACCGCGACGTAGGTGTTCCACATCGGTGGCATCCCCGCCATGGACGGGTCCTGGGTTGCCATGCCCGCGACGACCTGGCCGTCGTGCTGGAAGTTGGTGTAGATGTGGTTGCCGTCGTCGTCGTGCTGGTCGTCCGAGGACCAGCCGAACAGCCCGGCGTAGAAGGACGTGGACGCGGCGACGTCGGGGCTGGTCAGGTCGATCCAGCAGGGGGTGCCGGCGTCGTAGGAGGTACGGGTGGCCATGGGGGTTCTCCTGGCGTGGCGGCGGGGTGCAGCAACGTCTCCGCACCATAGGTGGGCGGTGTGACGACGGGGAGGGCAGGTCGGGCGTCAGGCCGCGGGCGGGCCGTCCTCGAACGGGTAGACCAGGCCGATCCGTCGTCGGACCTCGTCCAGCACGCCGTGGGTCGCCAGGGTGTCGGCATGGGTCCACATCGGGCTCTCGACCAGGCCCGAGTCGATGCCGTGGTGGGTCGCGGCGATCTCGTACTCGAACCCGTGCCCGACGTAGGGCACCTCGTGCCGCCTGACCTTCCCGTCGCGGTGGACCTCGAAGGCCTCCGGATGGTGGGGTGGGTCGGGGACCACGATCCGACCGAGGTCCCCCTCCAGTTCGATCGTGTTGGCGAGCGTGCGATCGCAGGCCGTGGCCAGCACCACCTCGCAGTCCCCGTGCCGGGCGGTCAGTTCGGTCTCGCGATCGACGCCGCCCTCGATGCGGCCGGTGGCGTCCAGCACCTCGTCGGCCGGACCCAGCAGCATGTGGGCCAACGAGACCGGGTAGATCCCCATGTCCAACAGGGCACCACCCGCGCGGGCGGGGTCGAACAGGCGCGAGTACCGGTCCCGGTCCTGGTCGTGGCCCAGCGACAGTCGGGCATGGCGCACCGTGCCGATGATGCCCTCGTCCAGCAGGTCCCGCAGTTCGCGGATGGCCGGCAGGAACCGGCTCCACATGGCCTCGAGCACGAACAGGCCCCCGTCGCGGGCATGGTTGAACACCTCGGCGGCCTCGGCCCGCGTGACGGCCAGCGGCTTCTCCACCAGGACATGCTTGCCCGCCTCCAGGGCCAGGTGGGTCGCCGCCGCGTGGTCGACGTGGTTGTTGCCGACATAGACGACGGTGACGTCGTCGTCGGCGACCAGCGCCTCGTAGGACCCGTGGCCGCGCGTGGCGCCGACCTCCGCGGCGTAGGCGGTCACGTGGTCGGGGCTGGTCGACCCGACCGCGACCAGTTCCGCACGGGGCACGTTGGCGAGGTCGGCCGCGAACTGTCGCGAGATGCCGCCCGCCCCGATGATCCCCCAGCGATGAACGGTCTGGTCGGTTGCCATTGCTGCTCCTGGCGCCGGCACGGGGGCCGGACGAGTCGACCACCGAGCCTAGGCCTCGCCGCTCCCGCCGGTCCGTGGTCAGGGCTGCAGCGGCAACCTCACACGCAGGCTCGTCCCTCGGCCCGCAACCGAGTCGACGTCGACGGCTCCCCCGTGCAGGGCCGCGCGTTCGTGGATGTTGACCAGGCCGTGCCCGGCCGTGGGCTGGGTGGCATCGAACCCGGCCCCGTCGTCGGTCACGACCACGACCAGATCTGCGCCGGCGCGTTCCAGCGACACCTCGACACGTGACGCCTGGGCGTGCTTGGCGATGTTTCCGAGGGCCTCACGGACGACCTGCAGCACGTCGGGCACCAGGCTGGCCGGGACCGCGGCATCGACGCCGTCGGGAACCCGCAACTCCGGCCGGGTCAGCGCGTTGACCTCGTGTTCGCGTGCCAGTTCGACCAGCCCACCCCGCAGTCCCAGCGCGGCCGCGTCATCGGCCCGCAACTCGAAGATGGTGTTGCGCAGGTCCCGGATGGTGGTGTCGATGGCGTCCACGGCGTCGTCGAGTCGGCTCGCGACACGGTCGGGGGCGAAGCCCACCATCGCCCGCGCCGAGTCCAGGCCCATGCCTATCGAGAACAGCGTCTGGATGATGCCGTCGTGCAGGTCGCGGGAGATGCGCTCACGTTCGGCCTGCACCGCCAGTTGCTGGAGCCGTTCGGACAGCAGGGCATTGTCGACGGCGGCCCCCACCTGGACCGCGAGGACCTCCACCAGGCGTTGGTCCGCGTCGGTGAAGCCGCCGTCCTTCTCGGTGAGGTACAGGTTGCCGAAGACCGCGCCTCCCGATCGGATCGGCGTCCCCAGGAACGTCTCCATCTCCGGGTGGTGGTCGGGGAACCCCGAAGTCGCCGGGTGGTCCGACAGGCGGTCCAACCGGAGCGCCTCCGGGTGGCGTATGAGCAGGCCCAGCACGCCATGGCCGGTCGGCAGCGGACCGATCCTGGCGACCAGTCCGCCGTCGATGCCCGTGTGGACGAACCGCGCCAACCGCTGGTCGGGGCCGATGACCCCAAGTGCGACGTAGCGGGCGCCGGTCGCGTCACGGGCGGCGGCTACCGCGTGCTGCAGCAGCTCGTCGAGGGACAGTTCCTTCGCCAGGGCGGTCGCGACCCGAGCCATGGCGTCGATCCCCGCCTCGTCCCGGCTGGCCGTGCGTCGGTCCGACACGATGCACCTTGAGCCGAGGGCGTTCAGTCCGGGGGCGGCCCCGGGCCTGCGGGGTCGGCTGCCATCATGGCACACCGGCCCCGGCGTCGCACGCGGGTGCCCACGCCGCAGCAAGGCGGTGGGCCACGACCGCCAGGAACCCACGAACCACCTCCGTGGCGAGGTGTCGACCCACGACCTGGTCGGTCAGTGCGCCCAGCACCGACAACGGCGGTGTGTACGAGCCCACCAGTCGCAGGGTCAGGTCGGTGCGTGTCCACACCTCCAGGTCGCCCCGCAGGACGGGGAACACGTCGTGGGCGACCTCGGCTCGCCACCCGATGGATCGCACCAGGAGTCCCGGGGCCGGGCACAGGGTCGGACCGATCGACACGACCACGGGCACCTTGGGGGACGGCATCGTCGTCGCCATCGCCAGGTGGACGCGATGACCATCCGGGATCGGTGTCGCCGGCGGCGGCAGCCACAGCCCCGGGTCGGCACGGAAGCGGCCCGAGGTGGCGGCCGCCACCTCCGGACCGTCACCCAGCCGGACCTCGCTGTGCAGTGGCCGCCGGATCATCGCCGACGTCCGCTCGACCTCGCACCGGGCGTGCAGGTGCCGTCAGCCGACGGGTCGGATCCGCGTTCAGGCAGCGGGTTCCACGTCATGGTGCACCCCGAATCCGGTTGGCACCCCGTCGACACCGACGACGAGACGAGCGGTCATGGCATCTCCCCTGCTGGTGATGGTGCGATGGTGTCACCCCGGGGCGGACGACGTGGCGAAGGGTGGCCCGGTCCGGCGGGGCCGATGGTCCCGACTCCTGCGGGATCACGTCGTCCTGCGTGAGCCGACTCGTGGCCGTCCCCGGGACGTCGTCCGTGGTGTCCATCCCGGACGGGACGGATGACCGTGCCCGCCGGGACCTTCGGCGGAACCGGTGCCCCGACCGGCCCTGTCGGACGGCGGCTCCGGTGGAGACGCTCGATGGGGTCAGGGGACATCGGTCCGTTGACCTCGACAACGAGGAGTTCATCACCATGGCCATGCAATGGGTGCAGTCGTTCGACGACGGTGATGCCAGCCAACGTGACCTGCTGGGAGGCAAGGGCGCGAACCTGGCCGAGATGACCCGCATGGGGTTGCCGGTGCCGCCGGGTTTCACGATCACCACGCGCGCCTGCCAGGCGG
>JAGXFT010000084.1 GCA_024637135.1 Nitriliruptorales bacterium
CCGTCGAGTGGGCTGTTCACCGGCGCGGAGGTGATCAAGACCCCCGAGCAGGCGTCGATCTGGGGTGGGACGGCAGGCGACCAGTTCGATCCCTGCCACCACCAGGCCTGTGACACCGGGGACAACGTCAGCCTGCATGCCTGGAGGTGAACGCGGACGCCATCGCGTCCACGGTGATGACCTACGCGCACTCCACCGAGGCCGTCAACGGCGTGCCGGGCGCCCGTCAGGTCCGGGGCACGGCCGTGGGCGGGGGCAGGTGGTCGGACAGGTACAGCAGCACGTCCTTGCGGGCCGCAGCGACCGTGCGGGTCATCATCACCGGGGTGGTGTCGTGGGTCAGCACCACCCGGCCGTCGTCGGTCACCGCGAGGTGGTCCTCGGTGACGTCCTGGCCGCGGGGATGCAGGGCCACCAGCGGCAACGGGTCGCCGGGCGGGACGCGCCCGAGCACGTGGCCCGCGGGGACGTCGACGAAGTTGATCGTGTCGGCACGATCGGCCACCACGAAGTCGTGGTCGTGGGTGTCGGCGGACCCGAACGTGAAGCGCAGGCCGGGTCGGACCTTGACCTTGATCAGGTTGCCGAGCACGTCGACGTCGAAGCGGACCCGGTCGTCGCGGAACCGACGGGTCCCCAGGAACCGTCGCAGGCCGTCGATGGCGAACGCCCGGGACTCGGGCAGTCCGGGCAGGCCGCACTCGACGGCGATGCCGGACACGTCCCGCGGCATCGACTCCATCAACGTGTTCACCAGCAGGTCCCAGCGGAGCACCGTCGTGGTGAACAGGGTCGCGATGTTGTAGTCGCGCGGGTCGTCGGTCGTCACGATCGCGTAGAAGGGGTTGTCGCCGGTGTTGTTGTGGATGTCGACCACGGCCTCCAGCCCGGCGTCCATGAGGTGTCCGTGGATCGCCGCCGCGGCCTCGGTCTCGGCCGAGTCGACCTCCAACCCCCAGATCCGGTTGAAGTCCTGTTGGTCGTCGAGGAACCGATGGACGAAGCCACCGTCGGCACGGGCGGCACGGACGTTGCCGATCAGCACGTAGAGGTCGAAGCGTCGTTGCACCGGGCGACGCAGCACCGCCAGCACCGCCGCCAGGCCGGTCGATTCGTCCCCGTGCAACAGGCAGGCGACGGCTCGCGGCGGTTGCCGGCCACTGCCCGGGATCCGGACCAGGGTCGGGACCTGCAGTTCGTCCAGCAACGCCAGCGGTTGCAGCCCCACCAGGTCGTCGTCGAACCCGTCGGGGAGGTAGCGGTACGCGGGCGTGTCGGCGGTGTGGGGTGGGCTCATGGTCCGCGCAGTCTAGGCGCGCCGACGGGGGGCCAGGTCAGTCGGGGACGGGCCAGGTGTGGACGGGTTCGTTGCTGGACATGTGCTCGATGTAGCGGCTGGTCAGGCCGAGCAGTCGCCGCGACTGGTCGTCGATCGTGCGCGCGAGGTCGTTGTGGGTGCGGATCTGCCAGATGGCACCGTTCATGCGCTTCAGGCACCGGTGCTCGATGATGCCCAGGTAGTGGTCGCGGTCGCGGCGGTCGACGTTCCACGCGTCGAGTCCGGCGTGCGCGATCGGCAACATGGTGCGCAGGATCAGTTCGGGCGCCGGGACCTCGCCCACGCCCGGCCAGAACAACGATGCCTCCAGGCCGTGTCGGGCACCCGCGCGAAAGTTCGACTGTGCGGCCCGGAACGACAGGTCCTTGCTGATCGGGGTCTCCTGTTCCACCAGCCCCCGGATGAGCCCGTAGTAGAAGGCGGCATTGGCCATCGCGTCGACCATGGTCGGGCCGGCCGGCAGCACCCGGTTCTCCACGCGCAGGTGCGGCTTGCCACGCGCCACCGCGTAGATGGGCCGGTTCCAGCGCCAGATGGTGCCGTTGTGGAGGTTGAGTTCGCTCAGGTGCGGGACCGCGCCACGGGCCAGTTCCTCCTGCGGGTTCTCGTCCTCCATCAGGGGCAGCAGGGCGGGGAAGTACTTGACGTTCTCGTCGAACAGGTCGGTGACGTCGTCGATCCAGTCCTCGCCGAACCACACCCGCGGGCGCACGCCCTGGGCCTGCAGTTCCTCGGTGCGGGTGTCCACGACCTGTTCGAAGACCGCGATACGGGTCTCGTGCCACAACTGGCGTCCGAGGAAGAACGGCGAGTTGGCGCCGACCGCGACCTGGGCACCGGCGATGGCCTGGGCCGCGTTCCACACCGGCCCGAAGCCTTCCGGCGAGACCTGCAGGTGCAGTTGGGTCGAGGTGGCGGCCGCCTCGAAGATGATCGACGACGCCTCGACCCGGAGGTGCTCCCGTCCCTCGATGTCGATCAGGACGTGTTCGCCTCGCGCGGCCAGGACCTGTTCGTTGAGCGCCCGGTAGCGCGGTGCGTCCGACAGGGTCTGTTCGTCGATGGAGAGGTCGTCGAGGGAGGGCAGGATCCCGATCATCACCACGTTGGCGTCGATCTCGGCGGCTCGGCGCTGCGCGAAGGTGAACGAGGTGAGGAGTTCCTCCTCCATCTCCCGGAACACCGTTCCGGACAGCTTGTGCGGGGCCAGGTTGAACTCGATGTTGAACTGGGCGAGTTCGGTCTGGAAGTCGGGGTCGGCGAGCAGTCCGAGCAGTTCGTGGTTGGCGTTGGCCGGCGCACCGTCGGCGTCGACGACGTAGAACTCCATCTCCAGGCCGACCAACTTGCGCTCGCGCTCGAACCTGTCCTCGGCCAGCATCGTCCGCAGTGCGGCGAGGTTGGCCTTCACCTTGTTGCGGTAGTTCTGGCGATCCTCGTTGGTGAACGACGTGCGCTCGATCTCCTGGCCCATGGTTGCTCCGCTCGCGGACGCCGGGCTGGCCCGGCGTGGTCGTGGCTGACTGGCCGTCGGTGATGGTAGGCGGGCAGGCCGCTCGGTCGTGGGGAACCGCGACGGCCGGGCGGCCGGCAGGATCCGGCTGAACCGGCGTGGCCGTCCCTGCGTAGGACGGGGTACGACGATCCCGGAGGAATCCATGACGGCCACCACGACCACACGAGCCCGGGGGGCACGCACGTTGGCAGCCGTCGCCCTGCTGGTCGTGGCGGGATGCGGCGCCGACGACGCCGGCAGCGCCGAGTCCGGGTCCGACGTCGCGTCGGCGGGCGCGGCCACGTCCACCGACGGTCCGGCCCCCGTCGACACCGGGAGCGCGACCGCTGCGGCCATGGTCGCGGTCGCGGACACCGCCCTGGGGCCCGTGCTGGTGGACGGGGACGGCGCCACGCTCTACGTGTTCGACAACGACGGGGTCGACACCAGCGCGTGCAGCGACGAGTGCCTGGATGCGTGGCCGCCCGTGTTGGCCGAGGACGTGCAGGCAGGGGAGGGCGTCACCGCCGAACTCGGCACCTTCACACGCGAGGACGGCGGGGTGCAGGCGACCGTGAACGGGCTGCCGCTGTACCGCTTCGCCAGTGACACCGGCCCGGGAGACGCCCAGGGCCAGGGTGTCGGCGGCGTGTGGTGGGTGGTCGACGCTGCCGGCGCCGCGGTGACCGAGGCGGCCGGAAGCTCGGCGACCGAGGACGCGGGCACCGAGGCCACGGAGGCCACGGAGGCCACCTATGGTGCGACGACGTACTGACGCAGGACCCACGGCAGGGGCGGAGCATGGCGGGCGGACTGCGATCACTGGAGGAGCTCCAGCAGGAGTTCACCGGTCCGCTCCACGCCTTCGCGCTGCGGCGGTTGGGTGACCGCCGCGCGGCCGAGGAGGTGGTCCAGGACACCCTGGTCCGGGCGTGGCGTCACGCCGATCGGTTCGACCCGGCGCGCGGCAGTGAGGCCGCATGGCTGTTCACCATCGCCGGGAACCTGGTGATCGACCGCCTGCGACGACGCCAGGCCCGGCCGGTGGCGACCGGGCGCCCACCCGATCCCGACACGACGATGCCACTGGTGGCCGACGACGCCGAGGTCGACCGGATCCTGGAGACGTGGCAGTTGGCGGAGGCACTGGCGACGTTGTCGGAGGAGCATCGGGCGGCGATCGTGCTGTGCCACCACCGCGGCCACAGCGTCGCCGAGGCCGCGGGGGTCCTGGGCGTGCCGGAGGGCACGGTCAAGTCGCGGGTCTACTACGGCCTGCGGGCGCTGCGCCTGCGGTTGGAGGAACAGGGGGTGATGGGATGACGACACCGGACCAGCCTGACCGCCCCGACTTCGACGACCCTCCCGACCGTCCCGGCGGCGAGCATCGTGGACTGCGCGAGGCCCTGGGGGCGTGGGTGCTGGGTGCGCTCGACGGGCCGGCCCGTCGCGAGGTCGAGGCCCACGTCGCGTCGTGTCCGGACTGTGCCGTCGAGGTGGGCGCGCTGTCGCCCCTGCCGGGGCTGCTGAACCGGCTGTCGGCCGAGGAGATCGTCGACGGCCGGCTGGCGGTCGACCCCGGCTTGGCCGACCGGATGGCGACCGAGCTGCGGGCGGTCGAGGCATCGGTCCACCAGCGCCTGTCGCGGTGGCGCGCGACCGCCATGGTCGCGCTGGCCCTGGCGGCCGTGGCGGCGCTGGTCGCCGGGGCCGGCCTGCTCGTCGATCGGGGAGCGACCGCACCTCCTGAGGACCGACTGGTCGCGCCCGTCCGGGCCCAGGTGGCCGACGCGGTGTCGACCAGGGGCGAGGCGGCCGCGCTGGCGTGGGAGTGGGGAACGACGGTGGAGCTGGACCTGCAGGCCCTGCCGGACCGCGACAGCTACGTCCTGTGGGCGGTCGCGACCGACGGCACCCGCGAACAGGCCGGCACGTGGGGCGCGACCACCGGGCGCGGAGCGCGGGTGCGGGGCGCGAGTTCGATCGCGCGCCAGGACCTCGACCACGTCGAGGTCACCGACGCCGACGGGACGGTCCTGATGACCTTCACGTTCCCGCCGGACTAGGAGGCCGCGCCGTCAGGACTGTCCGGGTGCGCCCCGTTTGCCGTCGGGCGACCCCGTTCGCGCGGCCTGCGGAGCGTGTGGCCGTTATCGTGACGGGTTCGCCCAGCGGAAGACCACGACGTGCTCCTCGCCCGCCACCTGACCCGAGCCCTGGACAGCATCCACGTCCTGGCCTACTTCGACCGCGAGGTGCTGGCGTCGTGGAAGGACGTCGGGCTCAAGGGCTACTGGATGGGCTACTTCGCCAGTCGCGCGGCCGCCATGGGACCGGTCGAGGCGGCCGTGGTGGAGGCGACGTTCCCGTCCTTCGACGTGGCGCGCATCCGCCGGGCGATCCCGGACGCGTGGTCGTTGGCGACCCCGGGTGAGATCCTGGCCGCCCGCGACGAGGCCGTCGGGCGGGCGCTGGCCGAGGCGTGGGCCGACGTCGACGCCGCGGTGCTCGCCGACGTCGCCGCGCGTGCCCGCACGTTCGCGGCGGGCATCGACGTGGTCGGTGCACGCGCCAGCCTGCCGCTGTTCGCGGCCAACGCCGCCCGGTCGTGGCCCGAGGATTCGGCCCTGGTCATCTTCCACGCCGCGACGCTCGCCCGCGAGTACCGCGGCGACCGGCACCTGGCGCTCCTGGCGTCGACGCCGTTGAACGGCATCGCGGCCAACGTGCTCGCGGGGGCGACGCCGGCCTACGACCGGGACTGGGTGCGGGAGTCGCGCGGGTGGGACGACGAGGTGTGGCAGGACGCCGTCGACAGCCTCGTCGATCGGGGCTGGCTCACCCCTGACGAACAGTTCACGACCGCGGGTCGTGCCTGGCGCAGCGAACTGGAGACGCGCACCGACGAACTGACCTCGGCCCCGGTCGTGGCGTTCGGTGAGGACGAGGCCGACGCGCTGCTCGACGACCTGCGGCCGCTCGCCGCCGCCGCGATCGAGCGCCTCCCCGACTCCGCCCCCCAGAAGCGCACCGCCGACTGATCCTCGCGGCCGCGGCCGCGACGGCGACCCATGGGGTGTCGTCGTCGATCTCGCGGGCAGGCTTGACCCAGGCCGGTCCCGGGCCGATGATGGGCAGGCGCCGACATCGTGATGGGGTCGGGTCCGGGAGGCATCAATGGTTGCGCACACATCTCGGTCGTCCGACTCGACCGCCGACGGCCACACGGTCGTGGTGCGCCGCACCGAACCCGACGACGCCGAGGCGTTCGCGGCCACCCTGGCCGGGTCGCGGGCTGTCTGGGGCACGATGCAGTTGCCCTTCCCGTCCACCGCCGAGTGGCGCAAGCAGCTCGAATCGAACGGTGACGAGATCCTGTCGCTCGTCGCCTGTGTCGGGGAGGCAGACGGCGAGGTCGT
Source organism: Nitriliruptorales bacterium (assembly GCA_024637135.1). Classification (GTDB taxonomy): domain Bacteria; phylum Actinomycetota; class Nitriliruptoria; order Nitriliruptorales; family Nitriliruptoraceae; genus Salsipaludibacter. The sequence goes on from JAGXFT010000084.1 coordinate 6,254, forward strand.
CGGGAATCTCGCCCTGCTGCCCGACCAGCCACCGCGCCGGCGTCACGTCGCCTCGTTGGGCATGGCCGTGCGCGATGACTGGCAGGGTCGAGGTGTCGGCACCACGTTGCTGGCGGCGGCCATGGACCTGGCCGACAACTGGGTGCAGGTGACGCGCGTCGAACTGGATGTCTACCCGGACAACGAGCCGGCCGTGCGTCTGTACACGGCGTTCGGTTTCGAGGTGGAGGGCACCGCCCGCGGCGCGGTCTTCCGTGACGGCGAGTACGTCGACATCCTGAGGATGGCGCGCATCCACCCGCGGCTGTCCGGCGAACGTCCGGACGCCTGAGTCCCGCAGGTCGCACCCCGTTCAACTGCCCGAAACCTCCTTCCCGATGATCCCCAGCGATGTCCTTTTGCGGCCGTGAGGTGCGTCTCGACCGTCCCGCCGCTCAGGGGCGACGGGAAGCGACGTTGCCGATGGCGATGGCTCGCAGGGCGTGGTCCCAGACGTCGTCGGGGTCGTCGCCCAGGCGTCCCTGGGCCTCCAACAGCACCAGTCCGTGGGTCAGTGCCCACAGTTGCCGGGCGAGCAGCAACGGGTCGCCGGCCAGCAGGCCGGCCTCGACGCAGCGAGCGGCCGTGGACTCCAGGATCCCGAACGTGCGGTCCGATTCCGTCGTCCCGGCCGACCCGCCGGTGGCTGGCGTCCACTGGAACATGGCGGAATAGAGGTTCGGGCGGGCCGCAGCGCTGCGCCGGTAGGCCTCGCCCAGGGCCTGCAGGTCTGCCAGGGGATCGTCGGTCGGCGCCCGGGCGGTCAGTTCCCGGTGCAGGCCCTCGAAGCCACGCCGGGCCAGGTCGGCGAGCAGGTCGTCGCGCGACCCGAACAGCGAGTAGACGGCACGCGTGGACACCCCGACCTCGATCGCCACGCGCCGCACCGACACCGCGCCGGGCCCGCCCTCGGCCAACAGGCGCGCAGCCGACTCCACGAGCGCATCGGCGGTGTCCTGGTCGTGGACCCGGGGGCGGACCAAGGCTGTTCCTGTCGTGAGTCGTGCGACGGACGGGGTGGTCGAGTGGACCAGGCGTGCATCTCCGCCGCAACAGTGTAACGTAACAGTGTTGCGAAACTCCCGATCGAGGAACATCCATGGAACCCGTGCTGGTCCTGAGCCCGGCAGCCCTGCGACTGGCGGGCATCCTGATGCTGGCCTTCGTCACCATCGAGACCGGTGGCATGTACCTGGTCAAGGTCGTCCGCGGCCGTGCCCCGGCGACCGACTTCCAGGTGTCCTTCGCCCGGGCAGGGCACGCCCACGCGGGTGTGCTCGTCCTGCTTGGGCTGGTGGCCGCCATCCTCACCGACGCCACCACCCTGGCGGGGGCGTGGTCCACGATCGCCCGGAGCGGCATCCCGGTGGCCGCCATCCTGATGCCAGCCGGGTTCTTCCTCTCGTCGATGGGCACCGACGTCCACGAACCCAACCGAGACTGATCGTGCTCGTGTGGCTCGGCGCGGTCTCGCTGGCCGCCAGTGCCGCGACCCTGGGCGTGGGGCTGCTGTTCGCCTGAGACCGCCCGGCGTCCCGACGTCGTCTCGGCATGGCCTCCCGCGGGCGCGGCCGCGATTGACCGACATCGTTGACGGCGTCACACTCACGGCCATGATGCGCTTGCCGGGTTGTCCGCCTCGATCCCACCCTGGTCCGACGACGTGCCTCGTGGGCCTGCTCGTCGTCCTGGCCACGGCATGCGGGGCATCCAGCGGTGTCCCGACGTCACTCGCCGCGGCCACCCCGACGCCGGCTGCGACCTCGACCCGGCCAGGTCCGAGTCCGTCGGTCGGACCCTCACCCTCCGTCCGGGCCCCGGCCGCCCCGGCCACGCCCGACCCCGCACCGGCGGTCGACGGCACGTCGGCCACGGCCACGGCGTCGACCCTGTTCGACACGCGGCGCGCCTTCCGGCTCGAACTTCGTCAGGAGGGATCGCCGGTGGACGTCGCCAGCCTGGTGCTCGACTCGCCGTGGTACGAAGCGGTCGAGGTGACGCCACGCTCGTTCACGCTGACCGCCGGACCGGTGCTGGTGCCGTTGCCGTACGGCCCGGCGGTCTGCGGGGACGGATCGCCCGAGCCCGGGGCCGCGGTCGGGGAGGTCGTGTTCCAGACACCGGTCGGGCCACGTCGAGTCGCGTTGCACCCGCACCCCGAGAACCTGGTGGCCCAGCGGCACCGTCGCGAGTGCGCGGTCGCGGCGATCGACGAGGTGTCCGACCTCGCGTTCGGGGACGACTGGACACCGGTGGCACCCCGGGTCGTGACGGGGGAACTGGTCGTGTCCGTCGACGGCGACCACGCGATCGAGGTCCGCGGGGTCGAGGGCAACATCATCTTCGCCATGGAGGCCCAGCAGTCGCTGCCGTTCGCGGTGGGTGGCGGGACCGCCCGGCTGGACGTCCGGGTGTCGGCGGCGCGCTGTGACACCCATGCCCTGATCGAGGCCAAGCGCAAGCTCCACTTCCCGCTGTCGATCTCGCTGGACGGTGCCGAGCCGGTGGTCGTCGAGGTCGAGGCGACCGGACCGGCCGGCGCGGTCTTCCAGGCACTGCTGGAGTCGTGTCTCGACGCCCCGCCGGCATGACCGGGGATGCGACTAGGCCCCCGCCGGATCGGCGGGGGCATCGGGGACGACCGGGTGTGTGTCAGTCCCAGTCGGGAGCAGAGGCCGGGTCGATCAGGCGACGGTCCTTGGGCAGCGCGTCGATGCGGCCCCGGTCGTCGTCGGACAGGGTGAGGTCGACCGCGAGGTTGGCGGCGACGTGGTCGAGGTTCGACGAACGCGGGATGGCCGCGACGTCGTCCTGGTCCAGCAGCCAGCGCAGCGCCACCTGGCCCGGGGTCGCGTCGTGGGCAGCAGCCACGGCCACCAGGACGTCGTCGTCGAAGACGTCGCCCTGGGCCAGTGGCGAGTAGGCGGTCACGGTCATGCCGAGGTCGCGTGCGGTCGCCAGCACGTCGTTCTGGCCAAGGAACGGGTGGTACTCGACCTGGTTGGTGACGACCGGACCTGCCCCGGCAGCGCGCCGCATCAGCGCCACGGGGTGGTTGGAGATCCCGATCGACCCGGCCAGGCCGCGCTCGCGCACGGCGTCCAACGCGGCGACGGTCTCCTCGACCGCCACCTCGTCGCTGGGCCAGTGCAACAGCACGAGGTCGACGTGGTCGAGGCCGAGGCGGTCGAGACTGGTCTCCAGGGCCGGTGCCACGTCGGCCGCTGCGGCCTCGCGAGCCGGCACCTTCGTGGTCACGAAGACGTCGTCGCGGTCGACACCACTGGACCGCAGGCCACGGCCGACGCCGACCTCGTTGTCGTAGTCGATGGCCGTGTCGACGTGGCGGTACCCCATGTCCAGGGCCGCGGCCACGATCTCGGCGGCGGTGTCGTCGTCCAGTCCGGCCGTGCCCAGGCCGATCGCCGGCAGGGCGGTGCCGTGGCTGCGGACCGTCGGGACGGCGGTGGTGGTGTCGGTGGTGCCCATCGTGGTGCTCCTGGTGGTCATCGTGGTCATGGTCGTGTGCGGTGAGGACCCACGACAGCGGTCAGTCCCAGTCTGGCGCGAACGGCGGGTCGATCAGCCGACGGTCCTTGGGGAGGTCGTCGATCCGCTGGGTGTCGCCGCTCGTCAGGTCGAGGTCGACCGCGAGGTTGGACGCGATGTGGTCGACGTCCGACGATCGCGGGATCACGGCGACACCGTCCTGGTCGAGCAGCCACCGCAACGCCACCTGGCCCGGGTCGGCATCGTGGGCCGTGGCGATCTCGGCCAGCACCCGGTCGTCGAACACGTCGCCCCGGGCGATCGGCGAGTAGGCCGTGACCGTCATGTCGAGGTCACGCGCGGCCGCCAGCACCCGGTCCTGGCCGAGGAAGGGGTGGTACTCGACCTGGTTGGTGAAGATCGGGCCCGCGGCGACGGCGCGCCGCATCAGGGCGACTGGGTGGTTGGAGATGCCGATCGCGCGGGTCAGGCCGCGCTCGCGGAGGGCGTCCATGGCCTCGACGGTCTCCTCGACCTCGACGTCGTCGTTGGGCCAGTGCAGCAGGACCAGGTCGAGGTGGTCGAGTTCGAGTCGCTCGAGGCTGGCCTCGACCTCGGGACCGACGTCGCCGGCCGCGGCCTGGTCCGGGCGGATCTTGGTCGTCACCCAGACCTGGTCGCGGTCGATGCCGGATGCGCGGAGGCCGCGACCGACCCCAGCCTCGTTGTCGTAGCCGACGGCGGTGTCGACATGGCGGTAGCCGAGGTCCAGTGCCTCGGCGACGGTGCGCTCGGCGGTGGCCTCGGACAACTCGAAGGTGCCGAAGCCGACCGCGGGCATGGTCACGCCCCGGGCCGTGACGGTGGGGGCGGTGGTCGTGGTCATGGGAGGGTCCTGTCACTCGATCGGACGGGCAATGGTGGGAACAGCGGGCGGGACGTTCAGCCGGCCACGAGGTCGTCGATGGCCGCATGGATGTCGGTGTCGCCACCGACGACCTCGAACACGTGGCCGCTGGTGGCCGGGCGGGTCAGCACCTCGGCCAGGACGTGGGCGACGTCGGCGCGCGTGATCTCCCCGCGGTCCACGTGACGATCGAGCGTGACGTGGCCGGTCGGCTCGTCATCGGTCAGCGCGCCCGGGCGAACGATGGTCCAGGCGAGGTCGCTGGCCATGACGGCCTTGTCGGCTCGTGCCTTGGCGCGGAGGTAGACGCTGAACACGTCGTCGTCGGACGGCGGGTCGTCGGTACCCATCGACGACACCATCACGTAGCGTCCGACCCCGGCGGCGGTGGCGGCGTCACGCAGGTTCAGGGCGGCCGCGAAGTCGACCGTCTCCTTGCGTCCGGCCCCCGAGCCCGCACCGGCGCCGGCGGCGAACACGACCGCGTCGGCCCCGCGGACCGCGTCGGTCAGTTCGGCCACCGAGGCCAGCTCCAGGTCCAGTTCGATCGGTTCGGACCCGACCTCGTCGAGGTCGGCGGCCTGATCGGGCTTGCGGATCAGGCCGGCCACCTCGATGTCGGGCCCGCTGGTCAGCCGCTGGGCGAGCAGCAGGGCGATCTTGCCGTGGCCGCCGGCGATGACGACGCGCATGGTTGGCTCCTGGGGTGGGCGTGTCCCCAGTGTCTCCGCTCACCGCCACCCGGCGTCGGCCACACGGGCGGCCGTTCGGGTGCGATTCGCGGGAATGTCGTCACGATCGGACGCCTGGCCACCGATCGAGGCTCGAAACGGCCCCGGAACACGACGAAGCCCCGCCGAAGCGGGGCTTGCCTTTACAACGTGGTTCGCGTCAGAGCGGACGAACGTCGTTGGCCTGGGGGCCCTTCTGGCCCTGACCCATCTCGAACGTGACCCGCTGTCCTTCGTCGAGGGACTTGTACCCATCGACCTGGATTGCGGAGAAGTGGACGAACAGGTCCTCGCCACCTTCGGCTGGGGTGATGAACCCATAGCCCTTGTCGGCGTTGAACCACTTGACGGTACCTTCTGGCATTGCATGTTCCTTGCTGAGCACCTCGGGTTGTTGCCATCATGTCGGGCAACCAGACACCCCGGTTGCGGTGCATGACCAAGGTATCGGGTGGTGGTGGCGGGTCGTGACGACCAAAGGACAGGGGCCGGGGCACAGGGGCCGGGGGGGACGGGACCAGCGCCGGACGCGCATCGGCGGCACCCGGAGTCGATCCGGCCATCGGTACGGTCGACGGCCCCGACCGGGAGTCGTCCGTGACCAACCGCCTCGCCGGCGCGAACAGCCCGTACCTGCTGCAGCACGCCGCCAACCCGGTCGACTGGTGGGAGTGGGGGACGGACGCCTTCGCGGCGGCCCGCGAGCGCGACGTGCCGGTGTTCCTGAGCGTGGGGTACTCGGCCTGCCACTGGTGCCACGTCATGGCCCACGAGTCCTTCGAGGACGAGGCCACGGCGGCCTTCCTCGACGAGCACTTCGTGTCGATCAAGGTGGATCGCGAGGAACGACCCGACATCGATGCCATCTACATGGCCGCCACGCAGGCCCTCACCGGCCAGGGTGGGTGGCCGATGTCGGTCTGGCTGGACCACGACCAGCGCCCGTTCTACGCCGGCACCTACTTCCCGGCCACGCCCCACCACGGCCGGCCGTCCTTCCGGCAACTGCTGGTCGCGCTGTCCGACGCATGGCGGGACCGGCGGGACGAACTGGTCGAGTCGGCGGCCTCGATCACGGCGTCGTTGGCAGCGGCGCTGGAGTCCGGTGGTGCCGGGACGGGCGCGGCGCCTGCCAACGACGATGGCGCGGTCGTCGACGCCGAGCTGGTCGACCGGGCAGCCAGGTCGATCGTGGACCGGGCATGGGACCGCGAGCGGGGCGGGTTCGGCCGGGCACCGAAGTTCCCCCAGGCCATGACGATCCTGTTCCTGTTGGACCACCACCGGGTCACCGGCGACCCGGATGCCCTGGCCGCGGCCGTGTCGTCGCTGGACGCCATGGCCCGCGGTGGCATCCATGACCACGTCGTCGGGGGATTCGCGCGCTACTCCACGGATGCGACGTGGCTGCTGCCGCACTTCGAGAAGATGCTGTACGACAACGGGCTGTTGCTGGAGGCCTACGCGATGGCCGCCCGCCTGACCGGCCGCCTCGACCTCACCCGGGTCGCGGACCGGATCGCGACCTGGCTGGTCGAGGACATGCAGCACGCGGACGGAGGGTTCTTCACGGCGCTGGACGCCGACACCGACGGTGAGGAGGGCGCAACCACCGTGTGGCACGACGAGGAGTTCCGGGAGGTGGTGGCGACGGTGCACCCCGTGGTCGACGGCGACCTCGCCGCGGCCTGGTTCGGGGTCCGCCCCGAGGGCAACTTCACGCCGGAACGCGGCGACCCTACCGGCGACAACATCCTCCACACCCCGGTCCCGCTGGTCGACTTCGTGGCCGCCCACGACCTCGACACCGGCGAGTGGCAGGTGGCCAGCGACGCCGTGCTGAGTGCGCTGGCGGCTCGGCGTGCGACCCGACCACAACCCGGCCTCGACGACAAGGTGCTGCTCGACGCCAACGCGCTGGCGATCCGGGGCCTGGCGATCGCCGCGGTCGTGCTGGCCCGACCCGACCTCGCCGACGCGGCGATGCGGGCGTTGGCCTTCGTGCGCACCCGGATGGTCGACGACGACGGCCACCTGCTGCACGCGCACCGCGCCGGCCGATCCAGCGTGCCGGCGCTGCTGGACGACGTGGCCGGGATCGCGCTGGCCGCCCTGGAACTGGCCCCGGTCGTGGGCCGGGTGGAACTGGTCGACTGGGCCAGGGAGGTGCTGGACGCTGCGTTGGACGACTTCACCGACGGTGCGGGCGGGTTCCACCGCACGTCGCGGCGGGCCGAGTCGCTGGTCGTGCGGCCGCGCGAGTCCTACGACGGCGCCACGCCCGCCGGCACCTCGCTGCTGGCGCGGGCCCTGCTCCTCCTCGCCCGGTTGACCGGCGACGACCACTACCGGACGACTGCCGAGGGGATCCTGTCCGCCTCGGCCCGCGACCTCGAGCGCGCGCCCACGGGCCACGGCGAACTGCTCCGGGCCGCCGTCGCGAGCGTCGCGTCCGGTCGTGAGGTCGCGGTCGTGGGTCGTCGGGGGCTGGACCGTGACGCACTGGCACTGCTCGCGCTGTCGACCGCGGGCCCCGGGACGGCGGTGGTCGTGGCCGCACCCGACGACGACACCCGACTGGAGGTGCTGGCGGACCGGGGCGAGGTGGACGGCCAGCCGGCGGCGTACGTGTGCCGCGACTTCGTGTGCGACCGTCCGGTCACGGAACCGGCTGAACTGCAGGCGCTGCTGGCCGACTGACCGTCGCGGTCGGCCGAACGGGCCGGTGTCAGGCGGCGTCGCCGAACAGGGCCGTCAGGAGCCACGACACCAGCGAGATCACCAACGCGGCGACGAACGTCGCACTGAAGTCGGCCGAGAACAGCCCGAGGTGGAACACGTCGGACACGAACAGCACCACCGACAGCATCAGCGCGTTGATCAGGAGGATGAACAGGCCCAGGCTCAGGATCACCAGTGGCATCGAGAACAGCGTGGCCAGGGGCTTGATGGCGGCATTGACGACCGCCATCGCGATGGTGATGAACAGCAGCGAGGCCCAGTGGCCGGTGAAGGTCAGGCCGTCGACGAACTGGATGGCGGCCAACATGGCCATCGCGTTGATGGCGAGGCGAGTGACGAGTCCCAGCATGCGGGCTCCTCGGGTCGGTCGGCGCGCAGGTCGCCGGGGGGCGGGGTGGTCAAGTATGGACACCGGCATGGGCCAGCGCCATCGTGATGAGGCGGTGGTGGCCGCTGGACATCTCGGCGGTGACGTTGGCGTCGCCCAGTTCGGCGACGCGGATCCAGGAGAAGTCCAGCGCGTCGGCCGACGGTTCGCAGTCGCCGGTGACCGGCACGAGGTAGACGAGGGCGACGGCATGCTGTCGGGGGTCGTGGAAGCCGGTGCGAGCGGGCTCCGGGAAGTACTCGGCGATGGTGAAGGGCGCCGGCGCCACCGGCAACTGGGGGTCGGCTTCCGGCCCGAGGTCCTTGCACAGGTGACGCCACAGGGCCTCGCGGACCAGTTCGCGGTGGTGGACCCGCCCGGACACGATCGCGCGCGAGATGGTGCCGTCCGGCATGGCCCGCAGCAGCAGGCCGACGTGGCTGGCACGGCCGAGGTGGTCCAGGCGGACGGGCACGGCCTGGACGTACACCTGCGGGACACGATCCCGGATGTCGTCGAGTTCGTCCTCGGTCAGCCAGGACGAGTCCGGGGCGACCACGTCGGAATCGTGCATTGCGGCATCGGAGGTGCTCATGGGTCCCTCGGGGCGGGGGCAGTGGTCCGTGTCACGCCGGCAGCCGGTCTGCGGCGGCGGTCTGGAGGAAGCTACGGATCCGGTCATGGGTCCGGTCGGGGAGTTCGAACTGGGGGACGTGACCACAGTCGTGCCACAGTTCCACGATCGCCTCGGGTGGGAGGGCCTCGCGGGCGCGGGCGGCGGCCCGGCGGTCCACCAACGGGTCCATGCCGCCGAAGATCCACATCGTCGGCACCTGCAGGTCACCCAGGCGGTGCCACAGTCCGCGCCGGCCGCGGCCACGGTCCATGGCGATCGCCCGGGCCCCCGCCGCGGCGGCGAGCCGGTAGTTGCGACGCTGGATCTGCAACCGGGCCTCGTCGACCGCGGCATCCAGGTTCGCGGGCGGGAGCCGGTCCGGGTCGAAGAACAGGCCACTGATGCCGTCACGCAGCATGTCCGGCGGCACCCAGACGGGACCGGCCGCGACCCACTGCAGGGGCAGGGTCCGCAGCACCGGCCGGAGGAACCGGAGCGGCTCGACCGGGACCGCGGGGCACAGCCCGATCAACGTCGCCACCAGGTCGGGGTGTCGCAGCGCTACCTCCGTGGCGACCCGACCACCCATCGAGTTGCCGACCAGGTGCACGCGGTCGAGGTCGTTGGCGGCGCAGTACTGCACCACGATGTCGGCGTACCACCGCAGGGAGTAGCGGTCGCCAGTGGGACGCGGGGCGTCGGAGTTGCCGTACCCGGGCAGGTCGATGGCGTGGACCAGGTGGTCGAGCGCGAGGTCGTCGATCGAGGGCACGAACGTGACCTTCGACGCGCCCAGACCGTGGATCAGCAGCACCGGCTCGCCGGCCCCGACCACCAACGACTCGACGACCACGTCCCGCAACTGGGTGCGGACCCGCCGGACCCGGCGGTGGGACTGGTGGCCGGGGACGAACATGGTCCCCAGCAGGACCGCGAGTTGCAGGTCACCGCGCACGGCCAGCCGGCCGGCCTGGAAGGCCGCGACCGCGTCGGTCCGTCCGCTGACGATGTCGAGCCACGTGAAGGCGTCGGTCTGGAAGCGGACGTCGGGAGACTGCGCCGAACCGGGGGAGATCGTGCACTCACGGGGCGACAGGCGCAGTTCCCACCGGGTCATGCCGCTGATCTGGACCTCCCACGACCGGGTCGGTTCGCGGTCGTCGGTCCCCAGGTAGCGCTCGGCCAGGGCCAGGATGCTCGCGCGGACCTGTTCGACCACCACCGGCGTGAGCGGGAGGTGCGCCGCGGTGGACGACCGCGGCGACGCGTCGGGCGACGGCACGGCCCACAGGCGGCGATGTCGGGAGCCGGTGGGCACGGGCAACCTCGTGGAGTCGGGCGCGGGCGGTGGCGTGGGGGGCCGGGCCCCCGGAGTGTAGGCGGGGTGGCGGTCGTCAGGCCGCCGCGCCGGGGGGTGGGCCGCTCGGGCCGGACGGGCCGGGACGACGTCGGAAGCGCAGGCCGCGGCTGCCGTGGATGCGCTGCGCCCAACCGGCGTCCAGCAGTGCGTTGGCGGTCCGTCGGGCGGCTGGGAGATCCGGCCCGTCGGCACCGTCGCCGAGGTCGTTGGCGACGTCGATCAGGGTGAAGGACGTGGGGAGCCGGGCGACCAGGGCGGTGTCGACCGGTCCGGGCTGGACCCCCAGCGTCGTCGCGGCCAGCCGGAGCCCGGCGGTGACGTCCTCGCCCCAGCCCTCGAGGAACCGCGTGCGGTCGCCGCTGCGGAGCCCTGCGGCGACCTCGTCGTAGTTGCCGGCGCGGCGCTGGACCATCGAGATCTCGGGGATGGCGAGGCCGCCGGGGTCCAGGCCCGCCCCCCGCAGGACCAGTCGCGCGGCTGCCCGCGCGAGGCGTCCGTTCGCGGACTCGAACGGGTGGAGTCGCAGCAGGTCGAACTGCAGGATCCCCGCGACCTCCAGCGGATGGTGGTCGTCGGCATCGAGCAACCGGGGCAGGTGGGTCATCTCGCGGGCGAGCCGGTCGGGGGCGACCGGCCGGAACACCTGCCGGCCCTCGCCGCCGGTGTGCACGGCCACGTCACTGCGCCGCAACCGTCCGCGCAGTTCGGTCGCCACCAGTCCACCGGTCAGGAGCCGGTGCAGGCCCTGGATCGCCCCCAGGACGTCGCGACGAAGGAGCTCGGCCAAGTCGTCGGCGGCCAGCGCGCGTCGGACGCCGGCGTACTCGCGCCGCCAGATGTCCTCGGTGGACGAGTCGTCGTCGACCAGCGCGGTGGTGTCGCCGTCGGTCGGCGTGCGATCGTGGGGCGACCCGTCGAGTCGGCACGACGCGATCACGGCCCGGTCCCACAGGTCGGGCGCCGTCGAGCCGGCCGCGACCGCACGTCCGACGTCGTCGGCCAGCCGGCGGGTGGTGGCGACCAGGTCCACCAGGTGGTCCGTGCGTCGCCAGGTCGAGGATCCGAGGGTGGCGATCATGACCAGGGTTTCCAGCCGGGTCGGGCGCGGGACAGCTCCGCGGCCTCCAGGGTGCGACCGTGCCGTCGTCCCACGGCGTAGGTCGTGGAGGCCAGCCCGATCGCACCGCTGATGGCGGTCGTGGTCTTGATGACGCGCTTGGTCCGTCGCGAGAAGATCACGATCGGCCAGCCCCGCTGCTGCGCGACCGATTCCAGTGCCGAGTCGGGGTTGACCGCGACGGGATGGCCCACGAGGTCGAGCATGGGAAGGTCGGACGCCGAGTCGGAGTAGCCGTAGCTGAGTCGGAGGTCGTAGCCACGGTCGCTCGCCAGGTCCGCGATCGCCTCGACCTTGCCCTCGCCGTACACGAAGGGCCCGTCGAGCAGGCCGGTGTAGTGGCCCGCGTCGTCCACCGCGGCGCGCGTGCCGATGCCCCCGGTCATGCCCAGTGCACTCGCGAGGGCACCGACCAGTTCCTGGGGTGAGGCGGACACGATGTAGGTGTCACGTCCGGCCTCGTGGTGCATCTCGATGAGCCCGTGGGACTCGGGCCGGATCTTGTCCAACAGGGTCGGGATGACGACCTCGTTGAGGGCCACGAGTTCGTCGCGGCGCGTGCCACGGACGATCTCGAGGATCCGATCGCGGCTGGCGTTGGAGGTTTCGTCGGAGGCCCCGAAGAGCCGGAACATCACGGCGCCGAGGGCGTCACGGGCGAGCAGGCCGCCGTCCAGCATCCCGCCCCGCCAGGCCGCGACGGCGAAGGTGGCGGGGGAGGCGCCGCTGATCAGGGTCCGGTCGAGGTCGAAGAACGCGGCCGCCCGAGTCGTGCTCACGCTGGTCCCTCCCCCGTGGGTCTCGACGGCTGCCGACGGGGCGGCATCGTACTGCCCTGGTCCAGGACCGAGCCGGGTGCGCCGTGGGACCCGCGACCGGACGGCGGAGACGTCGGAGACGACACAACCCCCGCAGCCGACGGCTGGTGTTCCCTTCCCCGTGGAACACCCACCGTGGCGATGCGGGGGTTGCGCGTCGGCACCGTAGCCCGGGGCCCACCATGCCCGTCAACTCGGTCGTCCACAGTCGGCTGGGGACGACCCGCTCCAGCTTGTGGATGGCCTGTGGATGCATCGGGGATGTCTGGGGATGTCGGGGTCGTGGCCTGTGGACAGGGTCGAATCCCCACGGGTGGCGACGACCACCCGCGTTCGACCTCCGGACGGCCGGCCCCGACGGCATGGCCATCCACAGGGTTCTCCCCAGCCTGTGGACGGCGAAACGACGTCGATCGGTCGGGCCGGTCGTCCCCAGCCGGGCGACCCGCGCACGACGGCGGCCGGTGGGCCGGGCATCCTGTCCAGCGCGCGCACCGACAGGAGTTCCCGTGGACCGCGACGTCGAGCACCGCCCGCCCCAACAGCCGGGCGAACCCCCTGTCCGTATCGTGCGATCGACCCGGCGCCGTGCCCGAGCGTCGGCCTTCGCCCGGGACGGGCACGTGGTGGTGCAGTTGCCCGCGCACCTGCCGACGGACGTGGCCGAGCAGACCATCGCCGACCTGGTCGCCCGGGTGACCCGTCGCGATCGGGCCCGTCGGCGTGGGGACGACGCGTGGCTCGGGGGCCGAGCCCGCGTCGCCGGGGATCGCTGGCTTGACGGCGTCCACCCGACCAGCGTCACGTGGTCGAACCGGATGACGCGGCGGTGGGCGTCCGCCACGCCGGCGACCGGAGCCATCCGCATCAGCACGGTGGCCGCGGCCTTCCCCGATCGCGTCCTGGACTACCTGTTGGTCCACGAACTGGCCCACCTCGTCGAGCCCAACCACGGGTCGGCCTTCCACGACCTGGTCGCGGGCTATCCGGATGCCGACTGGGCGCGTGGCTTCCTGGCCGGGGTCGCGCACGCCGCGGCCACCGGGCCCGGCGGGACCACGCCCGTGGTGGATCCGGGTGAGCCGCCGGGTCAGTGCTCGTCGCCGTCGTCGGGCTCCTCGGCGTCCTGATCCTCGGACCCGTCGACGACGTGGTCGGGCCCGTCCTGCCCGAGGCCCTGACCCAGTCGCTGGGCAGCGGACGGCTCGATCGGGGCATCGCCCAGTCCCTCGAACAACGATGACGCGTCTTCGGGGATGGCGTCGGCTGCGGCCATGCGCACCAACCATCGTGACGGCGTCGCGAGTTCCTCGGCGTCCGGCAGGTTCTCGGGGTGGGCCAGTGCCTCGTGGAGGGCAGCGCCGCCGCGGGCCGCCACGACCGCCGCCACGAACCCATCGCCGACGTCGGGGTCGTCCGCGGTCAACTGGAGTCCCAGCAGGTCAGCCAGCACCTGTTCGCCGTCGCCGGTCGCGGCGCGACGTCGGCGCAGGATCTCGTCGATGGCGTCCAGGGAGGGCAGGCGACCGGACGCCGCCGCCAGTGCCTCGTGCCGTGCCCATGCTCGCGTCAGGGTGGTGACGCCCTGCAGGCGGGCAAGGACGCGTTGTTGGGACGCGGTCGGTTCCAACCGGAACCGACCGGCGCGACTGATGGCCTCGCCCATGGACTGGGGATCCTCGGGATCGACGCCGGTCATCGCGTCCCGCAGCATTCCCTCGAGCCGCTCCGGGTCGGGCTCGCTGCCGTTGGCGAACTGGGCCACCAGGGACTGGACGTGGGCGCCGAGCCACGGCACGGCGTGGAACAGACGCCGATGCGCAGCCTCGTGCAGGGCCAGGGCCAGGGCGACCTCCTGGTCGTCGAGGTCCCAGCCGTCGAAGGCCTCGCCGGTGTTGACCGCGACGAAGAGCGCGGTCCCGCGCGGCACGGTCGGGATCCCGAGGTCGTGGCTGCCCAGCAGTTGGCCGGCGAGGTTCCCCAGCGCCATCCCGGCGTGCAGGCCGGTGGTGGAGGACGCGAGGCGGCCGACCATGGCGCCCATGTCGATGCCGCCGAGCATCTCGGTCATTCCCTCGGGAAGGGTGTCCAGCAGCCCCGATGCCTGCAGGTCGGGATCGTCCAGGCCCCCGTCGGGGACCAGGGCCGACATCGCCCGTCCGGTCGCGGCCGCGACCGGCTCGATGAGTGGTCGGAGGTGTTCGAGGGCCGCATCCACCCACTCGGTCCGCCGCACGACCCGGGTCCGGCCCAGGTCCGGCGGCGGTGGCAGCGAGCCGGCGTCCAGCCAGTGCTCGGCGAGTTCGATGGCCTGCTCGGCGCGCTGCTGTTCCTCCACAGACGGACCGCGATCGCCCTCGGCGGCCAGTTGGAAGGCCACCCGCCGTGCCACGTCCCAGTCCACCGGGCCCGCGACCGGTGCGGCCGACATCATGGCCTGCATCTGGGCCTGGACCTGTGGCAGCAGGTCGGCCATGGCGGACATGACCTCATCCGGATCGCCGCCGCCGAGGTTGGCCAGCAGTTCACGGACCTCCTCGGGCAGGTCGTCGAAGTTGCCGAAGTCGGGCAGGTGGTCGTCGTCGCTCATGGTGTCTCCCGTCGTTGCCCAGTGTCGCACCTGGGCGACGGCCACGCGACCGCGACCGTCCGGGGTGGCGCGCCCCCGACGCAGCGGACCTGCGCGGCCCCGACACAGGTCATCGATCCGACCGCGCGGATCCCGACGATCCCCGACCGGTGGGTTAGCCTCGGTGGACGGCCGCGGCACCGGTCCCGGCGCGAACGCCACCGGGCACTCGGGACCGGCCCGGTCATGGCCGCCGGCGACGATCCGATCGACAGGACCGCACGTGCCCACCATCGCCGTCACCGGCATCAGCGGCTTCCTCGGCAGCCGGGTGCACGAACGGCTCGTGGCCGCCGGCCACCGGGTCGTGGGGGTCGACACCCAGCCGCCGGCCCAGACACACGGCCTGGTGTTCCGGGAAGCCGACGTCCGTTCGCGCGAAGACGTCCGGCGCGCGTTCCACGACGTCGACGCCGTCGTCCACCTCGCGGCCAGCAGCCCGGCCGAGGGCAGCGCCGACCGGTCGATCGACGTCGGGGGTTCGCTGGTCGTGATCGACGCCGCGATCGAGGCCGAGGTCGATGCGCTGGTCGTCGTGTCGTCGGCGATGGTCTACGGCGCCGCTCCCGACAACCCGGTGCCGCTGGACGAGTCCGCGCCGCTGCGGGCCGGCGACGACTTCGCACCGGCTGCCCACAAGCGCCTGGTGGAGGAGGCCGTGGCGGAACGTGGCGACCGCGTCCGCACCGTCGTCCTGCGTCCGGCGATGGTGGTCGGGACGGATGCCGAGATCCTGTTGACCCGTGGCCTGCAGGGCAACCGCATGCTGGCCGTGCGCGGTCACCATCCCCCGCAGCAGTTCGTCCACGTCGACGACGTCGCGGCGGCCGTCGCGCTGGCGATCGACGAGCCCCTGCAGGGTCCTTACAACGTCGCTGCCGAAGGCTGGCTGTCCTTCGACGAGACCCGCCGGTTGCTCGGCCGTCGCGTGTGGGAGGTCCCCGAGGAGGTCGCCTTCGGGGCCACCCAGCGGGGGCATGCGCTCGGCCTGTCCAAGTTGCCGGCAAGTGGCCTGCCATGGGTCATGCACCCGTGGGTGGTCTCTCCCCAGCGGCTGGTCGACGCCGGCTGGCGACCGACCCTGTCCAATCGTGACCTCGCGGCCCTGCTGGCCGCGGAGGTCAACGATCGCATCGAGATCGCGGGGGTCAGCACCGACCGGCGCACCGTGGCACGGGCCGGCGTCGCCGCCGCTGCCTCCGTCGGTGGCCTGCTCGCGCTCGGGTTGTTGGCTCGCCGACGTCGTGACACCGACCCCGCCACCGGCGAGGGCGGCCCAGGCACGCCCGATCCCGACACGCCTGACCCAGGCACGACCGACCCAGGCACGCCGGACGAGCACGCATGAGCGAGCGGGACGACCTGCCGCCGCCCACGCCCGTCCAGCCCGCCGGCGACCCGGCCCTGGACCCCCCGCGTGGGGAGGTCCGCGTGACCACCTTCCTGACCGAGGACCGGATCGACGTGGGTGCCGCCCACGACGACGTGCTGGACGTCGAGGCCGGCGGTGTCGGGATCTTCACGGGCGTGGTCCGCAACCACCATGACGGGAAGCGGGTGCGTGAACTGACCTACGAGGCCTGGGACGAGGTCGCCCCGGACCGGCTTCGCCAGGTGGCCCGGGAGGTCGCCGCCGACCATCCCGGCGTGCGTGCCGTCCATGTCGTCCATCGCCTCGGCCGCCTGGACGTCGGGGAGGTCAGCATCGTGTGCGCGGCGTCCGCACCCCACCGGGCCGAGGCCCTGCGGGCCGCCAGTGCGTTGATCGACGAGGTCAAGGCCCGGGTCCCGGTGTGGAAGCGTGAGGTGCTGGACGACGGCACGGTCGCGTGGCCCGGCAGCGAACCGGGCTGAGGTCGGGGCGACCACTGTCCGGGTGACGCCGGTCGGGGCCGGGTGACGACCGGCGGTCCACCTACCGTGGCACGAGCGCCCGTCGTGGTGCCCCCGCCATTCCCCCGCACCCCCGTGCAGCGAGGCCCTCCGTTCGTGAAGATCCCCCTGCGAACCGCCGGCGTGCTCGTGGCCGCCGTGGTGGCGCTGCTGGTCGCGACCGGCGCGGCCGATCCGGACCGCGACCCCGACCGTCGCGATGCGGAGGTGCGCGCCGTCGTCGACGGGGTGGTGTCGGCCGCTGCCTCGCCGCCGAGCCCCATGGCCACGCCGGGACGTCCGACCGCCGCAGAGGGGCCCCTGGTCGATCCCTATCGGGACCAGCAGTGGTACCTCGACCGGATCGGACTTGGCGCCGACGAACCGGTCCCCGACGGCGCCGGTCAGGTCGTGGCCGTCATCGACTCCGGCGTCGACCTGGCCCACCCGGACCTCGTGGATGCGCTCGTGCGGGACGACGCCGGCGAGGTGGTGGGCCGGGACTTCGTGGATGACGACGAGGTCCCCCAGGACGCCTTCGGGCACGGGACCATGGTGGCCGGGATCGTGGCCGCACGGGCCGGCAACGGCCTGGGCATCGCGGGCGTCGCGGGTCCCGGAGCCCGGATCCTGCCGGTGCGGGTGCTCGACGAGGACGGCCACGCGTCCGCCCGCCGGGTCGCCGAAGGCGTCGACTGGGCGGTGGCGGCAGGGGCCACGGTCGTGAACCTGTCGCTGGAGACCGCCGGGGTCACGGCCCTGCGCGACGACCCGGCCCTGGACACCGCGATCGGCGACGCGCTGGCCGCGGGGTTGGTCGTGGTGGTCGCCGCGGGCAACGGCGACGAGACCGTCGCCGGTGATCGTGACGACGGCGTCGTCGTCGTCGGGGCCACCGATCGCAGCGACCGTCGCGCCGGATTCAGCGACCGCGGCCGGACCGACCTCCTGATGGCACCGGGTACCGGGATCGTGTCGACCTGGTGCCGCGTCGACGACGATCCCGACGTGCACCCCTGCGACGGCACCATCCACACCTACGGCGTCGCCGACGGCACGTCGTTCGCCGCACCCCAGGTCAGCGGCCTGGTCGCGCTGCTGGCCTCCACCGGCATGACCCCGGTGGAGGCGGTCGGGCGGCTGGCGGGGACCGCGATCGACCTCGACGAGCCCGGCCCCGACGTGGTCACCGGACGCGGACTGGTCCACGTGGGCGCGGCGCTGGGGGAGTGGCCGGACCGCCCGGTCCCACGCACCGACCCGGCCGACCCGGACGACCCCGGTGCGGCGGCCGCCACCCCGGGCAACGTGGAGCCCGTGGCCGTCGTGGGCGCCCGGCCGCCGGACGAGCGCGGGATCGGCACGCGCGCCGTCGTGGTCGTCGCGATCCTCGGCGCGATCGCGGCCGTGGCCCGCGGCCTGGTGGCAGGGGCAACCCAGCGGGCCCGGGCGGCGCGGGACCAGGTCCGCTGACCCGGGCGCGTCCCCCGCTGGCACCCACCCCAGCCCCGACGCCCGGGATACCGTGTCGAGGCCGGCGGGCGTGGACCGGCGATGGGGCGATCCACCGTCCAGGAGGACGAGATGACCACTGGCCAGGCCGCGCCCCCGTCCACGACGGCCCCGCAGGCCCGTCCTCGTCGTCGCGCCCCGATCGGCCCGATCGTCCTGCTCATGCTGCTGGTCGCCGGTGCGCTGTGGGTGACCGGCGTCGTGCCCTGCTCGGCAGTCGAGGCCCAGCCGGAGTGCTGGGTCGCGATGCTCCCCGGGCCGACCGAGGACGTCGACGACCTGATCGAGGTCTCCGGCACCGAGGCCTATGGCTCGGACGGGGAACTGCTGCTGACGACCGTCCTGGTGGACAACCGCCTGACGGTGCGCGAGTACGTGGAGGGACTGGGCGACGGCGACGTCGAACTGCTGCGACGCGAGGACCTGTACCCGCCGGGTCGGACCGTCGACGACGCCGCGCTCGAGAACGACATCATGATGTCGGACAGCCAGTTGGACGCGAAGGTGGCGGCGCTGACCGAGCTGGGCATCTCCTTCGACGACCTGCCGGCCGGGGCCGAGATCGTGACCGTGATCGACGACAGTCCCGCGACCGGCACCGACCTCGTCCCCGGTGACGTGATCGTGGCGGTCGACGACGCCGAGGTGGGCAACGTCGACGAGGCCGTCACCCTGCTCGGTGACCACGAGCCCGGCGACGAGGTGGCCCTGGCCGTGCAGCACGACGGCGAGGACATCACGATCGACCTCACCCTGGGTGACAATCCGGACGAGCCCGGTCGCCCGTACGTCGGGGTGCTGTTGCGCGACTACCAGGTCCTGCCGGTCGACATCGACATCGACGCGGGCTCCATCGGCGGGCCGTCGGCGGGACTGGTCTTCGCGCTCGGGATCATCGACCGCGCCACACCTCAGGACCTGACCGGCGGACGCAACGTCGCCGCGACCGGCACCATCCAGTCCGACGGGACCGTCGGACCGATCGGGGGGATCGTCCAGAAGATCGTCGGTGCGGTGGGTTCCGACCACTCGGCCGAGGTCTTCCTGGTGCCGGCGGGAAACTGGGAGGACGCCCAGACCGCGTCCCCGGGGCGTCCGGTGACGATCGTGCGGGTGGCCGACCTGGAGGAGGCGGTCGATGCCCTGGAGGTGCTTGCCGACGGCGGCGAACCGGACTCGGCCGTCCACCTCGGCTGAACCGCGACCTCGTCCGGTCGACGGGGCGGTCACCCACCGGGATCCCTGGTCGGTCCCCTAGGCTGACGGCATGCTTGCTGCCTACGCCGACTCCTTCCATCCCGACCAGCCGCTCGATGGGCTGGTCGTGGGCCAACGACCCGATCCCGACGTCCCCGACGGCTGGGAACTGGTCACCGTCCGCGCTGCTGGGCTCAACCACCACGACCTGTGGACGCTGCGCGGGGTGGGGTTGGCCGAGGACAAGCTTCCCATGATCCTGGGTGGCGCTGCGGCCGGTGTGACGGAGGACGGTCGCGAGGTCATCTGCCACGGGGTCGTGGCCGGACCGGACGGCAGGGGTGACCAGTCCGACCCCGACGTGTCGTTCAGCCTGTTCAGCGAACACCACCCCGGGACGCACGCCGAACGCCTGGCCGTGCCGACGGTGAACCTCGTGGACAAGCCCGAGGATCTGTCCTTCGACGAGGCGGCCTGCCTCCCCGTGGCGTGGTTGACGGCCTACCGGATGCTGTTCGTGCGCGGGGGCTTCACGCCGGGCGACACGGTCCTGGTCCAGGGTGCCGGCGGCGGCGTGTCGACCGCGGCCGTGCTGCTGGGCGTCGCAGCCGGGCTGGAGATGTGGGTCACCAGCCGTGATCCCGACAAGGCCGACCGCGCCCTGGAGTTGGGCGCGCACCGGGCCTTCGCGTCCGGCGAACGCCTGCCGCGGCGGGTCGATGGCGTGCTGGAGACGGTCGGCAAGGCCACCTGGGAGCACTCCCTGAAGTCCACCCGCGACCAGGGCACCGTGGTCGTGGCCGGCATGACCAGCGGGGATGCCCCCGGTGGCCTGCCGCACCTGTTCTTCCGCCAGCTCAACGTGGTCGGATCGACGATGGGCACTCGCCGCGAACTCCAGGCGTTGGTCCACTTCCTGGTCACGACCGGGGTCCGACCGCTGGTCGACGAGACCTACCCGCTGGCCGATGCCGAGCAGGCCTACCGCCGTATGGCCGACGGTGACCTGTTCGGCAAGATCGTGTTGACCACGTGAACCCGGCCGCCATTCGCGACCAGCGCTTCCTGCTGGTCCGTCGCGGGTACGACCCCGAGGCGGTGCTGTCCTTCCTGGACGAGGTGGCAGACGCGTTGGAGGCCGCCCGGGCCGGCCAGGGCGACACGACCTCCGGCGCCGTGGAGGTCGCCGACGCCGACCGGTTGGTGGACGAGGCCCGCACTCGTGCCGCCACCCACCGGCTGCGGGCGCAGCGGGACATCGAGGCCCTGCATCGGACCGCGCGGGCCCGACGGGCACGGTTGGTCGCCGAGATCGAGGAGCTCGCGGTCGCCCGGGACCAACTGTCCGAGGACCTCGACCGGGCCGTCGACGTCGTCGACCGGGTGGTCCAGTGGGTCCGCCGGACCGACCCGGCCGCGGACGCGACCGTGGGTGGCACCGTGCTGGCCGAACCCGGGAGCGACCCCCCCGCCGAGCCCGCCGAGGTGGCCCCGACGCCGCCACCGGACCTCGACGACCTGCCCGACGTGCCCGATGTCGGTGTCGACCTCGATGACCCCAACGACCCCGACGTTCCTGATGCGGCTGATGGGGCGGCCGCCGAGGAGGACGCCACGCTGGCGGCCACCGAGGACGAGTCCCCGGCCGAGGTGCCGGTCGATCCGGTGGCCGAGTCCGCCGACGAGGCGTCGGTCGACGGTGCGGACCCGGACGACGAGGACGATTGGGGCCACGGGGGCGACGGGGGCGACGGGGACGTGGCTGCGGTCGCTGCGGACCCGACACCCGACGCCGCGCCCGACCCCGACGACCAGGTGGCCGGCCCCGTGCCCGTGCCGGGTGGCGAGGCGGTGCGCGACGCCCTGCGATCGGTGCAGGACGAGGTGCTGGGCAACCTGCGTGACCGGCCCCGTGGGTCGGTGGACGACTGGGTGCCGTCGACGACCGTGCTGCTGGCGCTGGACGATGCCGCGACCGACGCCTGCGGGCGGGCCTTCCTGGCCGGGTGGGACGAGGCAGACCCCGAGTTCGACGACGACGTCGACGCCGGATCGGGGCAGTCGGCCCCGGCTGCCCGCGACGCCCTGGAGGAGGTCCGCGGCGCCGGTTCGCTGCCGGGTCTGGGGATCGCCGACGACCTGCGGGTGGCGGTCCGGGCCAGCCTCCAACGCGGTGTCGACGGTGGCGACGCGCCCCCGCAACTGGTCGAGCGCGTGGCCGAGGTGCATCGCGACGTCCGCCAGACCGTCGTCGTCGAGGCGCTGGACCTGGCGACGTCCGCCGCCCGCCACCACGGGCTGGTGGCGCGGTGGCGCCATGACGACGTCACGGCGATCGCGTGGGTGCTGGGCGAGGAGCGGCGCTGCCCGGGGCGGCGGTGCCGGGCCAACGCCAATGACGGGGTGGTGGCACCGGGCGAGACCTTCGCGTTCGGAGAGGTGGTCCCGCCGGCACACCCGGGATGCACCTGCACCGTGCGTCGGGTCGAGCCCGACGAGGTGGCGTCCGGGGGCTGACAACTCGCCGCCTCCCGACACCAGTCCACCACCGGGGCCGCCCCCACACGCCGTCCCAGTACGATCCGTGGTCCGTCGACCCCGGAGCACCGTTGCCCACCTGGATTCGTCAACGCCTGCCGCTGGTCCTGATCGGCGCAGTCGTCCTGACCCTGTTGTTCGGCAATCGGCTGGCGCTGTTCCTCACCGACTTCTGGTGGTTCCGGGCCGTCGGGGCCCGCGAGGTGTTCACCGGGGTGCTGTTCACCCGCCTGGGGCTGACCGCGATCGGGACCGTGGTGGCCGCCAGCGTCATCGTCGCGAGCCTGCAGATCGCTCGACGGCTGCGGCCCACGGTCGTGCCGTCGAGCCCCCAGCAGGCCGCGATCGAGCAGTACCGCAACCAGGCCGAGCCCTACCTGAAGTGGTTGGTCGCGGGCGTGGCCGCGTTGTTCGGGCTGTCGTCGGGTGCAGCCCTGGGCGGCGGCTGGGCGACCTACCTGCTGTGGCGCAACGGCGGCTCGTTCGGGCAGGTCGATCCCCAGTTCGGCCGCGACGTCGGCTTCTTCGTCTTCGAACTGCCGTGGTTCCAACTGCTGCAGTCGTGGGCCTTCACCACGCTGATCCTGGTCACGATGCTGACCGCGGGCGCGCACCTGCTGCTGGGCGGCATCCGCCCCGACGCGCCGCGGGACAAGGTCCTGCCCAACGTCAGGATCCACCTCTCGCTGTTGCTGATGGTCCTGCTGGCCATTCGCGGCTGGGGATACTGGCTCGATCGCTACGAACTCAACTTCTCCGAGCGCGGCACGGTCACCGGCGCCTCCTACACCGACGTCAATGCCGAACTTCCCGCCCTGTACCTGTTGCTGGCCGCGACGGTGGTCGCGATCCTGCTGGTGGCGTGGGGGCTGCGGCAGAACTCGTTCACGCTGCCCGGCGTCGCCATCGCGTTGCTGGTCGTGAGCTCGATCGTGCTGCAGGGTGCCTATCCGGCTGCGATCCAGCGCCTGCGCGTCGACCCCCAGGAACTCAACCGGGAACAGGAGTACATCGCGGCCAATCTCGACATGACCCGGGCCGCCTACGAACTGGAGCAGGACGCGATCGAAATCCAGTCCTTCGACGTGACCGACGACCTCGACCGGCCCCAGATCGAGGCGAACCGACCCACCTTCGACAACGTCCGGTTGTGGGACCCGGAGCTGCTCAAGGACAACTACCAGGAGTTGCAGTCGCTGCGCCCGTTCTACCGGTTCGAGGACGTCGACATCGACCGCTACGAGATCGACGGCGAGTCCCGCCAGGTGATGTTGTCGACCCGCGAACTGGACCCCACGAACCTGTCGGGCTGGCAGAACCAGCGCCTGACCTACACGCACGGCTACGGCATCGTGGCGAGCCAGGTCAACACCGCGACCAGTCGCGGTCAGCCGGTCTTCGTCGCGTCCGACATCCCGCCCCAGGCCAACGAGGCCGTCGACCCGGAGGGCGTGCTCGTGCCGGAGGAGCCCGGGCTGTACTACGCCGAGGCCGGCTTCCTGGACTACGGCATCGCCAACACCGAGCAGGACGAACTGGACTACGAGGAACCCGGCGACAACCAGCAGGTGTTCACCCAGTACGACGGTGACGGCGGTGTGCCACTGGGCGGCATGGGAAGCCGGTTGGCGTGGGCGCTGCGCTTCTCGGATCCCAACTTCATCCTCTCCAACCTGCTCAACGACGACTCCAAGGTGCTGGTCCACCGGCGCGTGTCGGAGCGGGTCCGGGAGGTCGCGCCGTACCTGTTGCTGGACTCCGACCCGTACTCGGTGGTCCTCGACGACCGGGTCGTGTGGATCCAGGATGCCTACACCACGACGACGCGCTACCCCTACAGCGAGTACACGCAGTTCGACCACGACGTCGACCAGACGACCACGGTCAACTACGTGCGCAACTCGGTCAAGGCAGTCGTCGATGCCTACGACGGCACCGTGACGCTGTACGTGTCGGAGCCGGACGACCCGATCATCCAGGCGTGGCGCTCGGCGTTCCCCAGCCTGTTCGCGTCGATGGAGGACGCACCGGACGGCCTGGCCGCCCACTTCCGCTACCCGGAGGACCTGTTCACCCTGCAGGCCCGGCTGTACTCGACCTACCACATCCCGGGCGTCGAGGGCTTCTACAACAAGGCCGACTCGTGGGCGATCCCCAGTGATGCCGCCGCGCGAGAGAACAGCGGCGACAACGCCGCGAACACCCCGCTGGAGCCCTACTACCTGATCATGACCCTGCCGGGCGAGAGTGAGGCCGAGTTCGTCATGATCCAGCCCTACGTGCCACGGGACCGGCAGAACATGATCGCGTGGTTGGCCGCCCGCTCCGATCCCGAGCACTACGGCGAACTGTTCGCGGTGCAGTTCCCGACCAACGACAACGTGCTCGGACCCGTGCAGGCGCACAGCCGGATCGAGCAGCAGGCCCAGATCTCCCAGCGGATCACGTTGGTGTCACAGGCCGGATCGGACCTGATCCGGGGCAACCAGCTGGTGCTGCCGGTCGAGGACTCGTTGTTGTTCGTCGAACCGTTGTTCCTCCAGAACCAGCAGTCCAGGATCCCCGAGTTGTGGCAGGTCGTGCTGGTCATGGGTGACCAGGTCATCATGCGGCCGACCCTGGAAGGGGCACTGACGGCACTGGTGACCAACGGGCCGCCCGTGGTGGGCGATCCGACCGAGGGCCTCCCGGACCCGAACGATCCCACTGCCGATCCCGGCGTCCCGGCGACGCCCGCCCCGACCGAGTCGGCGGAGCCGCCGACCGAGGTCGATCCTGGTGTCGATCCGGAGGCCGACCCCGCCCAGTTGCTGGACGAGGCGCTGGTCCTGTTCAGCCAGGCGGACGAGGCGTTGGCCGACGGCGACCTGGGCACCTACCAGTCCCTGACCGAACAGGCCCGGGCCCGCCTTCAACGCCTGGCCGACCTCGGTGCCCTCGGGGGACTCGCCCCGAGCGCCACCACGACGCCCAGTGCGGCGCCCGGCGGATGACGTCGCCGGCCGCCGCCGGCGAGGTCCCGGGGCTGGTCGGTGCCCCGCCGACCCATGGGGAGTTCACGAACGCGGACCTGCTGCCGGCCGTGGCTCGCATGGTCGGGGTCGACGTCGGCGAGGTGACCGCTGACCCGTTGCCGTCGCAGGTCCGTCGCGACGACCTGCGTGGCGTCGTGGTCCTGGTCGTCGACGGCCTGGGCTCGCACCAGTTGGGCATGACCTCGGTGGCCCCGTTCCTGCGCGCCGCCGCCATCGACCAGGACAGGCCGTCACGCGCCGTGCTGCCATCCACCACCACCACGAACCTGGTGTCGATCGGCACCGGTCGCCACGGCGGCGATCACGGGATCCTGGGCTACACGATGGTGCTGGACGACACCGTGTTCAACACGCTGGTGTGGCGTGCGGGCCTGCGTGGTGGGGGTGCCGACGCCCGCGACCGGGTGGTCCCCGAAGCCCTGGTGCCGGGCGCCACGATGCTGGAGCGCCTGCTCACGGCGGGCGTCACGACCGCCGCCGTGCTGCATCCGGACTTCCTTGACTCGGGGCTGACCCGCGCCGGCCTGCGCGGCGGGCAACGGCTGGCGGCGGTCGGGTTGGCGCCGACCCTGCGCGCCGCCGTGGACCTGGTGGCGGAGGCCGCCACGCCGGCCGTCGTCTACACCCACCACCCCCACGTCGACAAGGCCGGGCATGCCCACGGCCCGCACACACCCGAATGGGACCGGGCGCTGGCCGACGTGGACCGGGTGGTGGCCGCGGCGGTCGCCGACCTGCCACGCGACGTCGCGCTGGTCGTGACGGCGGACCATGGCATGGTCGCCATGGACGACGAGGACCTGACCGGCCTGGCCGACGGCGATCCGTTGTTGGACGGCGTGCGACTGGTGGCCGGCGAACCACGCATGCGGACCCTGGTCGTCGATCCCGGCGTCGATTCCGCCACGGTCGCCGCACGGTTCGCGCAGGCGCTGGGTGACCGCGCGATCGTCCAGACCACCGCCGACGCGGTCGCGGCCGGGTGGTTCGGCCCGACGGTGCCCGACGAGCACGTTCGCCGGTTGGGCGACGTCGTGGTCGCCAGTCACATCGGGTCGCTGCCGCACGAACGGGTGGATCCGCACCATGGACGACTGCCCGGCATGCACGGGGCCCTGACCGCGGCCGAGCGCGACATCCCGCTGCTGGTGCTGACCGCCGACCACGCCTGACATCGGCCGCTGGGCCGGATCGGGGTCGTCAGGATCCCAAGGCGTTCGCGGTGCGGCCACGTGGGCTGGCATCGACCAGTTCCCAGCCGGCATCGGCCAGCGCGTCCCGTGCGTGTTCGAGTCGTTGCGGTCCCGGTCCGTCCGCCCACGGGTCGTCACGGTCGGCGACCGAGTCGAGCGTGAAGGCGGTGGGGTCGAGGTCGTCGGTCACCTCGTCCCAGTCCAGCGGCGTCGCCACCGTCGCGCGCGGATGGGCGCGTGGGCTCCACGGGGCTATCAGGGTCGCGCCCGGCGTCGACCGCGACCAGTCCAACAGGGTCCGGTCCCCGCGGTCGTCCTTGCGCATCTCCACCGTGAGGTCGTCGGGGTGGCGGTCGGCGGCCATGCGTGCCACCGCCAGCGTCAGCGGCCGGACCACCTCCGGTCCGTAGCGCCGCTCGATCGGCACCCGGACGTGGAGGCCGCGGCCGCCGCTGGTGTTGACCACGGCCGCCAGACCGAGGTCGTCCAACACCTCGCGAGTCCAGCGTGCGACCCGCGCCGGCGGCAGGTCCCGAGTGCCGGGATCGATGTCGATGACCAGGTGGTCGAGCCGGTCGGGCCGGTCCACGCGCATGACGGCCGGGTGGAACTCAACGGTGTTCTGCTGGGCGAACCAGGCCAGGTCGTCGGCGCTGTCGACCAGCGCGTAGGCGACCTCCCGGTCTGCTGACTCGGCGAACACCCGCCAGCGCTCGATGCTGTCCGGCGCATGGTCCTGCAGGTTCTTCTGGAAGAACCCCTTCTGGTGGACGCCCTTGGGGAACCGCTTGACCGACAGCGGGCGGTCGGCCAGGTGGGGGAGCAGGCGGTCGGCCATGGCGACCAGGTGGTCGCGGAGGTCGCGCTTGGTGTGCCCGGTCTCGGGCCACAGCACCTTGTCCGGGCTGGTGAGTCTGACCTCGTCGGCCATGCCGTCCACCTTCCCTCGCCGTCGTCGGCCGAGGCGGTCGCTGGTGCCTCGGCCCGGCGAGGATGCCACACCGACCGTGACCGGGTCACTCGAGCGCGGGTGGCAGTTCGTCGCCGGTCGCGTTGTCGATGATGCGTCGAGCGCCCACCGGCGCGTCCAGCTCGACCACCCGCCAGAAGAGCGGTTCGCATTCGCCGTTGGGACCGCTGATGGACACCCGCACGACCTCGTCGGTCTCGACCACGGTGATCGTCGGCTCGGGCTCACAGCCGCTGAACGTGACCTCCAGTGCGTCGTCACGTCCGTCGACCGGCGCTGCCGCCAGCGCGGGTTCGTGGCCCGCCTCGGTGCAGCCGCCGAGGCCGAGCAGGCAGACGACCGCGACCCCCACGGTGGTTGCCCGCGGCACGAGGGGTCGCGGCGTCCGCGGGGCGACGGGTTCGCGGCTGGGCATCGAGATCCCTGCAGGACGGGCAGGGTCGACCGTAGGTCGCACCCGGCCAAGGTGGGCGGGGGTTGATCGGGCTGGCCGGGGCGCGCCACCGTCGGGGTCCGGACTACGGGGTGGGGACCCGGTCGGTGACGACGACGCCGCGGCGGGCGAGGTGGACGACCCGGCCGGGGCAGTCCGCCAGCGATCCCTCGGTGGCCGCGGCCGCCATGGCGTCCGCCTTGCCGTCGCCGAACCCGACCAACGCGATCGCGTCGGCGCCGGCCAGCATCCCGACCGTGGCCGACATCCGCAGCGGCGGGGGCTTGGAGGCGTGTTCCACGACGACGAACGATCCGGCCGCGGCGAGCCCGGGATGACCGGGGAACAACGACGCGACGTGCCCGTCAGGTCCCAGCCCCAGCAGCGCCACGTCGATCCGATCGATCCGGTCACGCACCGTTGCCAGCGCGACCTCCACGTCGGCGACGTCCGCATCGGCGGGGACGTCGCCCAACGGGACCAGGTGGTCGGGCGACACCCGCCCGGCAGCGACCAGCGGCTCGACCAGCGTCTCGACGACCCGCCAGTTCCGCTCGTCGGACGACGTCGGCAGCGCACGCTCGTCGGCCACCGTGATGGTGACGGCGGACCAGTCGAGGCCGGCGCGGTCCGCGACGTCCGGGTCGGCCAGGGCCTGGTGGACGCCACCGACCGACGACCCGCCGACCAGGGCGAGGACGGCGTCGCCACGGCGGGCCACGACGTCGGCCAGCGACGCCGCGACCCATGCGGCCGTGAACCCGTCCCGCACGGCCGGGTCGGGG
Organism: Nitriliruptorales bacterium; assembly: GCA_024637135.1. GTDB lineage: Bacteria > Actinomycetota > Nitriliruptoria > Nitriliruptorales > Nitriliruptoraceae > Salsipaludibacter. The sequence continues at coordinate 34,604 of JAGXFT010000084.1, forward strand.
TCGACGAACAGGCTCGCGAGCGGTGGGATCGTGGCGTCGACGGCCACCGTCGACAACGGGTCGTCCGCGAGTCGGATCGGTTCGGCCGCGGGCTCGGACTCGGACTCGGGTTCGGACACGCGCTCTGAGTCGGGGGGGAGGTCGGCGGTCACTCGCCACCGTCCACGTCGCCGTCGCCGAGGTCGTCGTGGTGGCCGGACTTCTCCGCATGGCCCCCGAACTGCGATCGCATCGCGGACATGACCTGGCCCGCGAACTGGCCGTTCCCGCGCGAGGCGAAGCGTTGGAACAGGGCGGACGAGATCACGTTCAGCGGCGTGCCGACGTCGACGGCCGCCTTGACGGTCCAGCGTCCCTCGCCGGAGTCGGACACCCGTCCGGCGAACTGCCCCAGGTCGGGGTCGTCGTGCATGGCTTCGGCCGTCAGGTCCAGCAGCCACGAACCCACCACCGCGCCGCGTCGCCACACCTCCGCGATCCGATCCACGTCGAGGTCGAACTGGTAGTGCTCGGGGTGGGCCAACGGGGCGGTCTCGGCGTCCGCAGCCCGGTCACGTGTGCCGGCATTGGCCGCGGCCAGCAACGCGAAGCCCTCGGCGTAGGCGGCCATCATCCCGTACTCGACCCCGTTGTGGACCATCTTGACGAAGTGGCCGGCCCCGACCGGTCCGCAGTGCAGCCAGCCGCGCTCCTCGGGAGCCGGGTCACCGGTCCGCCCCGGGGTGCGCGGGGCGGCGTCGACGCCGGGGGCGAGCGAGTCGAAGATCGGCGCCATGCCGTCCACCGCCTCCTCGGTCCCGCCGATCATGAGGCTGTACCCACGCTCCAGGCCCCAGACGCCGCCGGAGGTGCCGCAGTCCAGCAGCGTGATGCCGCGCTCGGCCAGCCGCGCCCCCTCCTCCAGGGCATCGACGTAGAAGCTGTTGCCGCCGTCGATCAGCACGTCCCCGTCGTCGAGCAGGTCCGCGATCTGTTCCAGCACCCGGTCGGTCACCGCCGCCGGCACCATCACCCACACGTGCCGGGGCCGTTCGAGGCCATCCACCAGGTCCTGGAGCGTCTCGGCCCCGGTCGCGCCCTCGTCGACCAGCGTGGCGATGGCATCGGCGTCGAGGTCGTGCACCACCGCCTCATGGTCGTCGCGCATGATCCGGCGCACCATGTTGGCGCCCATCCGCCCCAGTCCGATCATCCCAAGTTGCATGTTCGTGCCCTTCGTTCGTCAGGGTGAATGCGCGCTGGAGTACCGGACGCGTTGGAGTTACTCGTGCAGCGGCGCCAGCCAGCCTCCGGGCGGGGCGACACGCTTGGCCTCGTCCGGTCCGGGTTGGCCCTGTTCGTAGTGGTACACCGGGCCCGGGTCGTCGAGCAGTGGCTGCACGGCCTTCCAGGCGGCCAGCACCGAGTCGGAACGGGCGAACAGGGTGCGATCACCCAGCAGCGCGTCACCGAGGAGGCGGGCGTAGGCCTCGGTGTGGCGCCCCTGGCGGTCGTCCCAGCGGTAGGTCATCAGGACCGATTCGGTCGCGATCTCCTCGCCCGGCTTCTTCAACTGGATCCCGAGGTCGATCCGCTCGGCCGGCTTGATCCGGAAGCGCAGGGTGTTCGGCGGTGGTGAGTCCATGCCCTCGCCGCGGTACAGGGCCAGAGGCGGGCGCTGGAAGACCACCGCGATCTCGGTGCGGGTCTCGTCCATGGCCTTGCCGGCACGGATGTGGATCGGCACGCCCGACCAACGCCAGGTGTCGACCTTGGCCACCAGGGACACGAAGGTCTCGGTGGTGGAGTCGGCCGGGATCTGGTCCACCTCGAGGTAGCCCTCGTACTGGCCCCGCACCATGTCCTCGGGGCGGACGGGTCGCAGTGCGCGCAGCACCTTGGACTTCTCGTCGCGCAGGGCCTCGGGATCGTCGGACACCGGCGGTTCGGCCAGGATCAGCGCCATCACCTGCAGGAGGTGGTTCTGGACCACGTCGCGCATGGCGCCGACGCTGTCGTAGAAGCCGCCGCGGCCGTCGATGCCGAAGTCCTCGGCCATGGTGATCTGGATGTGGTCGACGTGGTGGCGGTGCAGCAACGTGTCCAGCACCGGGTTGGCGAGCCGGAACAGCATGACGTCGAGCACCGTCTCCTTGCCAAGGAAGTGGTCGATCCGGTAGATCAGGTCCTCGTCGAAGGTCGCCTGCAGCAATTTGTCGAGTTCTTCGGCGGACTTGAGGTCGCGCCCGAACGGCTTCTCCACGACCACACCGCCGCCGCGCTCGTTCGCACCGATCATGTCCAGGCCCTCGACCACCTCGTCGAACAGCGACGGCGGGATGGCGAGGTAGGCCATCGGACGCGAGCAGTCCTGGAGCAGTTCGTTGAGGCGTTCGAACGTCGCTGGGTCGTTGTAGTCGCCCTGGACGTACTCGAGGCGGTCGATGACCGTGCGCATCGCCTCCTCGTCGAGGTCCTCGACCTCCTCGCGCATGGACTTCTCGGCGCGTTCACGCAGGACCTCCACCGTCCAGTCCGACCTGGCGACGCCGATCACGGGGAAGTCGAGGTCCTGGTCGCGTTCGAGGTCGTGCAATGCGGGGAACAACTTCTTGTAGGCGAGGTCGCCGGTGATGCCGAACAGGACCAGCGCATCGCTGCGGTCCCGGTGGTCGAGGTTCGCGCGCATCGGGGGACCTTCGGGAAGGGGATCAGGGGAAGCAGTGGCCGTCGTCCGGGCCGCCGTCGACGGTAGCGCTGCGCCTGCGCCGCCCGACCGCCACCCGGCCACCACCACGCCCCGGTCCACCCACCGCTCCCCGTTGGGGGTCGTCGCGGCCGGAGGCGGCCGCTCGGCCACACAGTCGGTGAGGGGTCGGTGCGGGCTTGGTGGGGCCGCACGACCTGCTCAGGGGGTGGACAGCAGGCAGTCCGCGGGCGGTTCGCCCGACGCCGGGAAGGCGACCGCCAACGCGGTCGCGAAGCCCTGGGCACGGACGACGTCGCCGTCGGGGTTGAAGTGGATCCCGTCGGCGTCGTACCACTGGTCCTCGGCCTCGCTGCGCCAGTCCCACACGCGCATGTTGGGCCACCGGTCGCAGGCCTCGATCACGGCCTCGTTCCACTTCAGGAGTTCCGGGTCACTCCACGGCCCCTCCTGCTCGATCGCGTAGCCGGTGGACCACAGGGCCGGCATGTCCCCGATCTGCTCCATCAGCAGGTCGATGCGGTCGGGGAGGTCGACAACCCCACCGACCGACTGGTTGGCCGCGTCCTGCAGGCCCAGCGCGAACACCCAGCAGCCGTCGTAGCCGTCGCCGACCAGGGTGGCGACCCGGTCGTCGGCGTTGGGTTCGTCCTGGTAGGTCTCGACCACGGACATGGCCGGGAACACCTCGTCGATGACCTCGTCCGCCCCCACGGCCTCGTAGCGGGCGTCCAGCCGGGTCTCGGGGTCGGGCAACTGGTTCTCGTTGAACAGCCCGCGGGACGTCGAGTCGCCGATGTGGACGACCTGCTCACACGACGTGGCCGGGTCGCCGGCCGGGGTCGGGGTGGGGGTCGGGGTGGCGCTGGCGGGTGCGGACGGGGTCTCGCTGGCCGGCGCGGGCGTGGCTGCCGGGGCGGTCGCCGTGGTGGCCGGGGCGCTGGGGGCGGCGGTCGGTTCGACGCCGGGCGGCCCGGCCACGGCGACCGAGTTCCGGGCCGTGCCGCCGATGACCGGCAGCAGGGCCAGGACCAGCACGCCCAGCACGGTCACGATGCCGCTGCCACGCAGCAGGGTCGACAGCGATGCGCCCTCGAACCGTGGCGCCGTCCCCGGCCCCAGTGGCTGGGACCCGGGCCCCAGCGGCTGGCGGTCGGCGCGGTGGGCCCGGATCGCACCCAGCAGTCCGTGCTTGCGGATCGGGTCCTCGACGACGGTCCACGACACCGCGGCGAGGCCGACGCCCAGCGCCAACTGGATCGCTCCGCGCAGCACGGGGGCGTCGGCGAGCAGGGTGTCGGGGGTGAACACGATGACGGGCAGGTGCCACAGGTAGATCCCGTAGGAGCGCTCACCGATCCAGACCAGGGGCGTGGCGCTCATCACGCTGGCGACCCGCGAGGCCGGATGCACCACGACCGCGACCAGCAGGGCGGTCGCGACCGACAGTGCGAACAGGCCGCCGCGATACAGCGACAGCGAGAACGGGTCGGTGGTGACGATCAGCCACCCGAGCACGGCCAGCGCCACCACACCCAGCCCGTCCACGATCAGTCGTGCCCGGGGTGCGATCGCGGCCGACAGTCGGTCGGGTCGCCACACCATCGCCAGGGCCGCGCCCAGCAGCAGGCCACCGGCCCGGGTGTCGGTGCCCTCGTAGGCACGGGTGTTGTCGAACCCGGGGTCCGCGATCACCATCATCAGCAGGAACGACGCCAGCGCGATGCCCAGGGTCACCAGCGCGACCCGCCGGACCCGCCCCTTCAACCCGGTCAGCATCCCGAGCAGCAGCAGCGGCCACACGAGGTAGAACTGTTCCTCGACCGCGAGCGACCACAGGTGGTCCAGCGCACCGGGGCCGTTGAAGGCATCGAAGTAGGAGGTGTCGGCCGCGATCGTGGTCCAGTTGCTGACGTAGAACATCGCCGCGATCGACTCGCGCACCCGCGCCGAGAAGTCGGTGGGTACCACCAGGGCCGTCGCCACCAGCACCACCACCAGCAGCAGGATCACCGCTGGCAGCAGTCGTCGTGCGCGTCGGAGCCAGAAGGTCTTGAGGTGGAGGTCGCCGCGCTCGTCCCACGTCCGCAGCAGGATGAAGGTGATCAGGAACCCGCTGAGCGTGAAGAACATCCCCACGCCCAACAGGCCGCCGGGGAGGAACGGCACGCCGAGGTGGTAACCCAGCACGGCCGCCACGGCCAGCGCTCGCAGGCCGTCGAGTCCGGGCATGTAGGTCGCCGAGGCGGAGACGGGGCGAGGCATCGACGTCCTGAGGGTGGTGGGGGTGGTGTGGTCAGCGTGGAGGGACGAGTCTACGAGCCACAGGACGTGGAACGTGGATGGCGACTGCACTCGTGGCCCGTGGCCGCACCCGGACGCCGGCGAGCCGACCGGACTGCGCGCCCCGGCGGTGCCGAGGCTGACCGGGTAGCGCGTCCGGAGGCCGCCGTCGGCGGCCATCGTGTCCCGGGTGCTGGCTAGCCTTCGACCCATGTCCACGACCTCCGCGACCGATGCCGCGACCGCCGATCCCGCCGTCCCGATGGCGGCCGTGGTCGCTCGCGGGCTGACCAAGCACTTCGGTGACCTGGTCGCAGTCGACGGCATCGACATCGACGTGGCCGCGGGCGAGACCTTCGCGTTCCTGGGTGCCAACGGTGCGGGCAAGACCTCGGCCATGCGGATGATCGCCACGGTCAGCCCGGTCACGGCCGGCGACCTGCGGGTGCTGGGCATGGATCCGACGGCCGATGGCCCCGCGATCCGATCGCGGCTGGGCGTGGTCCCGCAGGAGGACAACCTCGACCTCGAGTTGACGGTGAGGGAGAACCTGCTGGTCTACGGGCTTTACCACGGGCTGCCGCGACCGCTGATCCGCGCGCGCATCGACGAGCTCCTCGCCTTCGCCCAGTTGACCGACAAGGCCGACAACGAGGTCGAGTCGCTGTCGGGCGGGATGAAGCGACGGTTGACCATCGCCCGCGCGCTCGTCAACGAACCCGACCTGGTCCTGCTCGACGAGCCCACGACCGGGCTGGACCCGCAGGCCCGCCACGTCCTGTGGGATCGCCTGCACGAGCTGCGGTCGCGCGGGGTCACCCTGTTGTTGACCACCCACTACATGGACGAGGCCGAACAGTTGGCGGACCGGCTGGTCATCATGGACCACGGCCGCATCATCGCCGAGGGCAGTCCGCGGGAACTGATCGAGCGCCACGTCACCCGTGAGGTGCTGGAGGTCCGCTTCGGCAGCGGCCGGCAGCCCGCCGCCACGGACGCCCTGCTGGCCCTGGGCCTGCCGGAGGTCGACGCCGTGGAGGGCCTGGCCGAACGCGCGATCGTCCACACCCGCGACGCACAGGCCACGCTGGACGCGTTGGACCGCCATGACCTCCGGCCACGCGGCCACCTCACCCGGCGGGCCACGCTCGAAGACGTCTTCCTGCGCCTGACCGGGCGCCAACTGGTCGACTGATGGGCGCCGCCCCCGACGTCCGGACGGTCCCGATCGGCGCGGCCACGACCCGCCCGGCGCTGCGCGTCATGGCGGGCGAGGCGATCGCCTTCCGCCGCAACTGGCGGGGATTCCTGATGTCCAGCTTCGGCAACCCGGTCGCCTTCCTGGCGGCCATGGGCGTGGGGCTGGGAACGCTGGTGGACCGCGGGGGCGGGACGGCGACGCTGGAGGTCGACTACGTCGCCTTCGTGGCTGCCGGCCTGCTGGCCGCGTCGGCGATGCAGAACGGCTTCGGCGACGGTGCCTGGCCGGTGATGGCGGGGCTGAAGTGGCGACGCAACTTCGAGGCCATGATGGCCACCCCGGTCGGGCCGCGTGACCTGTTCGTCGGCCGCCTGCTGTGGGCGACCGTGACCTTCGCCGGCAACCTGTTGGCCTTCGGGCTGGTCGCGATCCTGTTCGGAGCGCTGGATGCGGGACCCGTGCTGCTGGGCATCCTGCCCGCGCTGCTGACCGGGCTGGCCTTCCAGGCACTGTCGACCGCCTACACCGCGGGGCTGAAGGCCGACACCGGCCTGACGAACGCCTACCGGTTCGGGATCATGCCACTGTTCCTGTTCTCGGGGACCTTCTTCCCGATCACCCAACTGCCCACCGCGCTGCAGTGGGTGGCGGTCGCCACGCCGCTGTACCACGGTGTCGAACTGACCCGCAAGGTCGCGCTGCCCGAACTGGGTCCACCGGTCGTGTCGACGATCCCGGTGTGGGTGCACGTCGCCTACCTGGTGGCCATGTTCGCCGGGGGCGCGTGGTGGGCCGTGCGTCGCCTCGATCGTCGGCTGTACACGTGAGCGCCCCGTCCGCCGTGTCCGTCGCAGCCCCGGCCCGCCTGACTCCGCTGGCGCTGCTGGGGGCCGGGCGCGCACACACCCTGATGTTCCGCAACTACCTGAGCGCGCGGAGCCACCCGGTGGTGTTCTTCGGCGGCTTCCTGGAACCGGTCTTCTACCTGTTCTCGCTCGGCGTGGGACTGGGCGCCCTGGTCGGCGACGTCACCGGCCCCAACGGCGTCACCGTGACCTACGTCGAGTTCGTCGCACCGGCCATGCTCGCGGCGTCGGCCATGAATGGCGCCATCACCGAGTCGACCTTCAACATCTTCTTCAAGTTGCGCTTCGGCAAGCTCTACGACGCGATGCTGGCGACGCCGATGGTGCCGATGGACATCGCCGTCGGCGAGATCGGGTGGTCGCAGGTGCGCGGGGCGGCCTATTCGACCGCGTTCCTGGTGGTGATGGCGTTCATGGGGCTGGTGCGGGGATGGACCGCGCTGCTGGCCCTGCCGGCCGCGGGCCTGATCGGCCTGGCCTTCGGGGCGGTGGGGATGGCCGCCACGACCTTCATGACCAGTTGGCGCGACTTCGACCTGGTGCAGTTGTTCGTCCTGCCGATGTTCCTGTTCTCGGCCACCTTCTACCCGCTGGAGGTCTATCCGGGGTGGTTGCAGGCGGTCGCCCGGGTGTCGCCGCTGTACCACGGGACGGCGCTGGTCCGCGGGTTGGTGCTGGCCGAACCCTCGTGGTCGATGGTCACCAACGTCGCGGTCCTGGTCGCGATGTCCGTGGCCGGCCTGCTGGTCGCCCGTCGCCGCCTCGCCACCCTGCTCCTGACCTGACGGCTGCATACCCAACGGTGGTGATGTCTGTCGCCAACCTGGCGGAAGTGCTCGCCCCAGGGTGTCGATCGCGGACTCGACCTCGTTGGCCAGCGCGAGCTCACGATGAGCCTGGGCATCTCCTACGCGTCCGTGACGGCGGCCGACGCGGTGACGTCGGCCGCCCTGCGGTCGTCGACCGCGACGGCGCTGTCGCTCGGCGACCGTCTCTGCCTGGCGTTGGCCCTGCGCCTGGAGCTCCCCGTCCTGACGGCGGATCGTGCGTGGGCCGAGGTCGCTCATGGCGTGGATGTCCAACTCGTGCGGTGAGCGAGTTGCTGCCGGCACGCCCCGGGCCTCGCGTGCCGGAGGCGGCCTCGGTCTCCCAGTACCGTGGCCGACGTCCTCGGCGACGTCGATCGTCGCGGTCGTCGTCGACCTCGGAGTCCTGCATCGTGCCCGCCCCTGCCCCGGAATCGTTCCCGATCCTGGCGGGTCCCGTCCGGTATGCGGCGCTGGGGGACTCGTCCACCGAGGGCATGTGCGACCCCGACGGCAACGGCGGCTGGATCGGCTGGTCGCAACGGCTCGCCGAGCACCTGGCGACGGCCCATGGCGAGGTCCAGTGGGCCAACCTGGCCGTCCGGGGCCTGACCTCGCGCGAGGTGCTGACCACCCAGTTGCCCGAGGCCGTCGCCCTGCGGCCGACAGTCGCGACGGTCTTCGCCGGGATGAACGACCTGCTGCGGTTCGTGCGGCCGGTCGACGAGGTCCTCGACGACCTGTCCGTGATGCATCGCACCCTGCTGGCCACGGGCGCGACCGTCGCGACCCTGACGCTGCCCGACCTCAGTGAACTGATCTCGCTGGTCCGGCCGCTGCGGGCCCGGGTCCAGGCCCTCAACGACGGCATCCGTTCGTTCGCCGACGACGGCGTCGTGGTGGTCGACATCGCCGCGTACGACGTGTCGACCGACCCGCGGCTGTGGGCCGACGACCGCCTCCACGCGAACGCGGCCGGCCACCGTCGCATCGCCGATGCGCTGGCGGACGGGCTGGGACTGCCGGCAGGGGACTGGGGTGCCCAGTTCGACGCGCCACCCGGCCCGGAGGACTTCGGGGACGATCGCGAGTGGAACCGCACCCACCTGTTGCCATGGCTGGGCCGGCGGCTCCGTGGGCACGCGTCCGGCGACGGACTGACCGCCCGACACCCGGACTGGACCACGATCCGGGCGGCCGACCTCGACGCCACCCCCGCATGACGCGCCTTCAGGCGTCCGTGGCGAGTTCGCGGAGCGGACGTTGGAGCATCGCACCATCGCGGCGGTCCACCAGGCACAACCCGATGCGGTCGCCGGTGCCCCAACTGTCCGGCGACGGGAAGGCGAAGCGCTGGCCGAGCAGGGGTCGTGGTGATGCGCCCCGGACGATCCGCTCGAACGCGGTCCCACAGGCCGAGGTGAGTTCCTCCATGATCGACTCGTTGCCCGGGTGGTTGTCCGTCGCGGCGCCGGCGAGCACGACCCGTCCGATGACCTCGGCCTCGTGGCGCTCGGTGCAGTCTCGCTGGTCCAACCCCAGGACCGCGTCGCCAACGCCAACGACCACGTCGATGCAGTCGCCCACCGCGCGGCTCGACGACGACGATCGCGCGTCCACCTGGAGGTCGTCCACGACCCGGCGGGGTACATCGGCTACGGATCCGGGTCCACGCGCCGAGTCGTCGACCTGCGCCGATGTCGATGACGCCTCGCGGGTGTCCACGACACCGCGCAGGATCGCCCAGACGGTCTGGCCGGAGTCGCTGGCGACCAGCCATGTCCCCACCACCAGCGCGATCACGACCAGCCAGCCCAGCACGGTCCCCCCGCGCCGGCCAGCGGAACGGGTTCGACGGGTGCGACGCCCACCTCGAGTTCGCGTCCGGGGCGTCGTGGTGGGCGCGGGACGAGGCGGTGGTGTCCGACCCCAGCGCCCACCCACGGGGTCGTCGTCGAACTCGGCCCGGGCCGCGCGGCGGTAGTCGAAGTGATCCGCACGGTCGGGGGGCGGTGACGACGCCGACGCGGAACGGCAGCGCTGGCCGGGCTTGTCGACACCGTGTCCGGACCCGGCCGGTGCGCGCCCGATCCGGGCCGTGCGAGCGTGGTGACGGGCGAGGGCGACGGGGTCGTTGAGGAGGGTGAAGGCGCCGGTGACCTCGGCCATGCGTGCGGCCTCGGCCGCTCGGACGTACGCCGGTTCCCCGATGTGGCGGTCGGGGTGGTGGCGGCGGACCAGTGTCCGGTAGGCGTCGCGGACCTCCGCGGCGGTGGCGTCGGGCGCCACCCCCAGCACCTCGTGCGGATCCACGGTCACCTCCCCATCGGGTCTCCGCGGCAGTTCCCCGACGGTACCGGTGGCCGTGTTCCCGTCGCGAGAGGTGGCGACATCACGGGACCGTGGTCAGGCGGCGACCATGGCCCGGATCGGGGGACCAGCGGTAGGCGTCCACCGGCGAGGTCGGCCGGGTCGGGGCGCGCCCCGTCAGTCGGTGCCCGGTGCGTTCCCGCGGACAGCCTGCCCGAAGCGCTCGTCGGCGTCCAGCGTCAGCACGTCGAAGGGCATGTCGATGCCGGCATCGTTGTAGGCATCGAACAGCACCTGCACGACCCGGTCCTGCACACGACGGATCTCGGCCTGGCGCGACCCGGTCCAGTAGCGGACGTCGAGGACGATGGCCGAGGTCCCGTGCTCGGTGAAGTAGGCCTGTGGGGCAGGCTCGTCGAGCACGCCGTCGATCTCGGCCAGCCGAGCCAACGTGAGGTCACGGACCTGGTCCAGGTCGGAGTCGTAGCCGACGCCGGTGACGAAACTGGATCGGACCACGTCGTGGGCGGTCTGGACCGTGATGGCACTGGTGTAGACGTCCTGGTTCGGGACCACGACCAGGCGTCCGTCGTAGGTGGTCAGGCGGGTCTCGCGGATGGTGATGCCCTCGACCGTGCCCGTGATCTCGTTGACCTCGATCTGGTCACCGGACACGAACGGCTGGCGGAAGATCAGCAGGATCCCGGCGAGCAGGTTGGACAGGATGTCCTGGAAGGCGAAACCGGCGGCGATCCCCAGCACCCCCATCCCGGCCAGCAGCGTGGCCACGTCCACCGACGGGAACACGACGGCCAGCGCCACGAAGACCGCCAGGACCCGGACCGCCACCGCGCCCAGGGTCGCGAACACCTGGCCGAAACTGGGTGTGCGCAGCGCGGCGAGGCGAGGCGTGAGCAGGCGTCGAACCAGCCCGGACACCAGCCAGCCGACCACGATCACGACCAGCCCGACGCCGAGTCGAGGCAGCAACGCCAGCGTGCTCTCGCCCATCGATCGCAACGACTCGACCACCGTGTCCAGACCCGGATCGGGGGTGTCGGACTGGGCGAACAGGGCGATCGGCATCGGCACTCCGGGATCGTGCGGACAGGGATCCTCCGACGATAGCCAGCAGGCCGGTCCCGGCGGTCGGCAGGTCGGTCGGACCCGCCGCATGGCGCGGAACCCAGCCCTCGCACATGTGCCGATCCACCCGTCTCCTGTCCGGGCCGAAGGGCGTGGGGCGGGTCGTCCGGTGTGGTCGGGGCCGTTCGACACGGGCTCGGTCCGGGTCGAAGGTCGGGGCCGGGGTTCGGGGGTCCGGTGCTCGGGACGTCTCAACCGGTCGGGTCGGGGACGACCGTCGTGGTCGGCTGGAAGGCGAACCACACGAACCAGAAGGTGTCGTCGCGGGCGATCGACTTGAGCCGCGTCCCGGCCAGTTCGCCGTCCACCGCGTCGCCGAGGAGCGTGAAGGTGGAGCCGGTGGCGGTGTCGGTGAAGGTGCCGTCACCGATGGGCTCGAACGACAGCATCGTCCCGTCGTCCAGGCGCGGGTCGAAGGCCGCAGTCGATCCCACGTCGACGCCGTCGTCGACCGTGGCCGCGTCCAGTGCGCTGGACTGGCCGGGGGCCCACCAGACGGTCACGGGTGCCCCGTCCACCTCCACCTCGACGACCTGCTCGTCCTGCAGGTGCGGCAGGGTCACCGCCACCGGGTCGCGGTCGGTGCCGAGGCCGACGACGCGGGTGTTGGGTCCGACCCGGTCGTCGCGGGGTCCGCGGAACAGGAACCCGTCGCCGTTTCCCTCGTAGCCGGGATAGGGATTGCGGCCGTAGTCACGACCCGGGACGCTGGAACGGCTGAGCACCCGTGCGTCGGGGACGTTGGCGACCACGTCCTCCCAGCCCAGCAGCGAGGTCGGCACGCGCTCCAGGGTGGTTCCGACGTACCCGGCGCCGACCACGGCATCGCCCGTGAACTGGCTCCACAGCGTCCGTGTCTGGCGGTCGTACATGACGAGGTTGGACTGGAAGAGGCGACCGGAGGTCCCGAAGTCCAGGACGATCCCGGCGACCGTGCGGTCGAACGCGAGCCCGGAGTTGCACAGCGGGCAGTAGGTGACCACCACCGGCACGCCCGCCACGACGTCGTTGACGATCTCGTGCTGGGTCATGATCGCCAAGGGGTACGCGCGGGTGTCGCCGTCGACCTCCAGCACCATCACCGGACTGGTGGGCTCGAGCCACTTGCCGGCAGTCGAGACATCGTCGAAGCACGGCTGGTCGATCGGCATGATCCCGTCCGGGGGCGGTCCGCCGGAGACGATCTCGCCGGCGTCGAAGCCCTCCGCGACCACGGGGTCGGGCCGGTCCCACGGGAACGGGTCGTCGGTGGCCGGTCCCGACGCCACCTGGCCGCCGGGCAGGTCGGCCACGGGAACGCATGCGCCGGTCCCGGACGGTGCGGCGGACGGAACGACGGACGGCCCACCGGGTTCGGCCGTGGGGCCGCCGGGAGGGGTGTCGGCGTCGGTCGACCCCGCGGAGGTGGATCGCCGTTCGGACGATGGCTCGGGCGCCGAGCAGGCGGCGAGGGCCAGTGCCATCACGGCCACCGACCACACCAGACGTCGTGCCTCCACGCCGGGCCTTCCCGTGGGTGGTGGGACCGGCTCGGTGCCGACCCCTCGGGGGACGGAACCCGCGCGACGCGTGTCTGCTTCCACCGCTGCCGGGTGGCCCAGACTGGAGCCCGCGATCGGAGGTGTGCTCGGCGACGCGGTCGGGAATGCTGGTGATCGATGCGTGGTTCGGTCCACGTGCCAGCCACCGGACCAGATCGAGGACGCCCATGGACAGCGATGCCTACGACCTCGTCGTGATCGGGGGCGGGACGGCCGGCCTGGTCGCGGCGGTCGGCGCCGCTGGGACTGGCGCCCGGGTGCTGCTGGCCGAGGAAAACCGGACCGGGGGTGACTGCCTGTGGACCGGGTGCGTGCCCAGCAAGACACTGATCGCGGCCGCGCGACGTGCCCACGACCTGCGCACGGCCGACGAGGTCGGGCTGGCCCCGGTCGAGCCGGAGGTCGACCTCGCCCGCGTGATGGACCGTGTGCACGAGGCCATCGCGACCATCGAGCCCCACGACTCACCGGAGCGGCTCGAACGCGAAGGCGTCGAGGTGGCCCGGGCGCGGGCGCGGTTCGTCGCGCCCGGACGGATCGACGTCGGGGGCCGGACTGTGACCTTCCGAACGGCCCTGGTGGCGACCGGCTCCCAGCCTGCGGTCCCGCCAATCGACGGGCTCGACGCCGTGGACCTGCTGACCAGCGACGACGTGTGGGACCTACGCACGATGCCGGATCGACTGGTGGTGCTGGGCGCCGGTCCGATCGGGGTCGAACTCGGGCAGGCGTTCGCCCGGCTGGGCAGCCACGTGACCGTCGTCGAGATGGCCCCGCGCGTGCTGCCGACGGTGGACGTCGACGCGGCCGGGGTGGTGGCCGACCGGTTGGCCGCCGAGGGCGTCGACGTGCGCGTGTCGACCCGGGCCGTCCGGGCGGAACCGGGGCTGCTGGTGGTTCGCGGGGCTGACGAGCGCGGGCTGCCGACCACCGACGAGATCTCCTTCGACCTCCTGCTCGTGGCCACGGGCCGGCGGCCCCGGACCGAGGACCTGGGACTGGACGCGGTCGGGGTCGAGGTGGACCGAGGTGGCAACGTCGTCGTGGACGACACCATGGCCACCACCGGCGACCACGTGTGGGCGGCCGGTGACGTGACCGGGACGATGCCGTTCACCCACGTCGCCTCGAACCAGGCCAGCCTGGTGGTGACCAACGCACTGTTCAAGCTGCGCCGCGAGTTCCACCCCGAACGCATGCCGTGGACGATCTTCACCGACCCGGAAGTCGCCCACGTGGGGATGACCGAGGCCGAAGCACGATCCGAATGGGGCGATCGTGCGGTGATCCGGCGTCACGACTACGCCGACGTCGACCGCGCTGTCACGGGCGCGGTCACGACCGGGTTCGCCAAGCTGGTGGCCACGCCCCGTGGGAAGCTGGTGGGGGCGACGATCGTGGGCGAGTCCGCCGGGGAAGCGATCGCCGAGCAGGTGGCGTGGCTGTCGTCCGGGGCCTCCCTGACGACGATGGCCAGTGCCACCCACGCCTACCCGACGATGGCCGAGGGGCCGTGGGGCGCGGCCGTCGCCCATGCCCGCGAGTCGTTTTCGGGGCCGCGGGCCCGACGGTTCCTGACCCCCGTCCTGGCCGCCCTCCGCCGGGTGGACCACGCCGGCTGACGAGGTCGCCCAGCGCGCGGCTTCGTGCTGTCCGTGGCGATGCGGCGCGTGCCGTCTGCGATCTGTCTAGAGTTCGGGAACCGATCGCGACGCAAGGGGCACAGATGAACCGGAAACGACGACTGTTGGGAGCGGCCGCGGCGACGGCTGCGCTGGTGCTGGGCGGACAGGTGGCCAGCTCGGCCCATCCGACCGGTGGCCTGGACGGGGACGCACGTGAGGACGCCCTGAAGGGTCAC
>JAGXFT010000085.1 GCA_024637135.1 Nitriliruptorales bacterium
CCCGTGGCCCGGTCATCGGCGTCAGCCTGCGTCGGGCGGCGTGGGCGTCTCGCCGCCGTCCTCGGGCTCGCCGCGGCGGCGCCGCACGCGAGGAGCAATGTCATGGTGTGGGAATTATCCTTGTGAAGAACGTGTGTACGAGTATACGACAGGTTGGGCGCTTCGTCAAGGTGTTTCACGCCTTTCCACAGGCAACATCATCGAGGAACCACCGTGCACGTGCCGATCGCGATGGCGACGCAACCCAGCCGCCGACGGGCCGATCGGACGAAACGGGCGGACGACATCGAGCCCTGGACATACGTCGGCACGGGTCGGGGACTGGCAGGTGGCGGGTCAGGCCAGGGTCAGGACCGACCTCGGCGACGCGTCAGGTGTCGTTGAGGACGCGGAGGGCACGGGTGATCGCCAGGGCACCGCGATCCCGGACCCGGCGGGCGATTGCGGGCTGGGTCACGCCCAGGTCGTCGGCGATGTCGACCTGGCGTTCCTCGTCCAGCAGGCCCAGCAGTGCCCTCCGGTCACGGGCGTCCATGCGTTCCAGCAGTTGGTCCTGCAGCACCAGGTAGGCATTGACCAGCGGGGCGCGCTCGGCATCGGCCGCCACGACCGTGCGCAGGCTCGGGGGCCACTTGGGCCGGGCCGGCAGGTCCTGGGCAGCGCGACGGGCCCGGGTGGCCCGGTCCCACGTCGGCCCCCCGGTGGGGTCGTCGCGGTGGAGGTCGCCGTCGGCGAGCCCGAGCCGCACGTCGACCGGCTCGTCCTCACCATCGGTCGTCGCCAGCACGAGGTCATCGGTCACGATCCGCAGGCGCACCGCCGCCATCAGCACCTCGGCAAGGGTGTCGAACGCCCCCGCGAACTGGTCGTCGTCGACCCGCCGGAACGGCAGCGGCGGCGACATCGCGTCGTTGACGGTGGCCAGGCAGCGGTCGAGGCCAGCCAGCAGGGCCTGGTGATCCACGAATCGTCGGGACGTCACGACGTCCCCGGCGACCACCCACCCCTCCATCGCACGGCTCCCGTCGTTGGCGTCACCGAACGGTAACACCCGTCGCGACCGGCGTTCCGCTGCCCGGCCCGCCGCTCCTGCCCATCCAGCCACGATCGCGAACATCGGCTTCCGGCGGTCGGAACGCGACGGCGGCACGATGCGTTGTGTTCGTCGAACCCACCCCGAGGACGACATGTTCAACCTGAGACGCGCCCCGAAGATGATCACCCCGGACCAGGCGTTGCCCGGTCGTGACAGCCCGATCGAACTCACCGGTGTCCACGACGTCCTGGGCACCTCCATGACCCCGCCGTGGCCCGCCGGCCACGAGGTGCTGGTCGTCGCGATGGGCTGCTTCTGGGGTGCCGAACGAATCTTCTGGCGCCTCGACGGCGTCCACACGACCAAGGTCGGCTACGCCGGTGGGTGGACCAGGAACCCCACCTACGAGGAGACCTGCACCGGTCGCACCGGCCAGACGGAGTCCGTGCTGGTCATCTACGACCCCGACGTCGTGTCGATCGACACGCTGTTGAAGGCCTTCTGGGAGAACCACGACCCGACCCAGCTCAACGGCCAGGGCAACGACGTCGGCACCCAGTACCGGTCCGCGATCTTCCCCACGACGTCCGCGCAGTTGGCGGCCGCCGAGGCCTCCCGCCGGCGCTACCAGGCCGCCCTCGCCGAGGCCGGGTTCGGCGAGATCACGACCCAGGTCGAACTGCTGGACGCGGCCGGCGACGGGCACTTCTACGACGGCGAGCCCTCCCACCAGCAGTACCTCGACAAGCACCCGAACGGCTACTGCAACCACGGCTTCTGCCAGGTCGCCTACGACGCCGAGTCCCACGGCCAGGACGCCCCGACCAACGTCGCACTCCCCGACGCCTGATCCCGAGTGTGCGTCCCTCGTTCCACGTGCGGAACGAGGGACGCACACTCGGTCGGTCAGGTGTCCGGCCACGAGCCGGAGCGTTCGAACTCCAGGCGACGGGCGATCTCGCGGGCGCGGTCGCGGGCGAGTTCGTGGCCGGTCTCGGCCGCGACCAGGGCCTCCAGTCGGCGGTACAGCGGCGTCCCGGTGACCCACGGGGTCCGGGGTTCGATCGTCTCGAGCTGGTCGTTGGTCCAGTCCGTGGCAGCGCGCTGGTGCAACACGTCGGAGTTGCGTTCCAGCCACTGCATCAGGTTGCGACGGTGACTGGGCGTGAGGTCGACCAGCAACCGGGTGGCCCCGCGTGACGACGTCCATGTCCGGGTCTGCAGCAGGACGGCGGGGGAGAGGTCGGTCGCCTGGCGTCGCTGGCGACCGGCTCGGGCCTCGACCAGTCGTTCCTGCACGGCCTCGTAGAGCGGCGCGTGGTCGGCGACGTCCAGTTCCCCGGCGGCGACGCGGTCGCCGATGGCGGGATCGACCAACGCGTGGGCGTAGGTCGACCGGTGGATGTGCAGTTGCTCGGCGATCCGCGCCAACAGCGGGGCATCGGCGTCGGCCAGGTCCACGACCGTGCCGTCGGTCAACGTCACGTGGTCGTGCTGGTTGACCTCGTCGGGGTCCAGGACGATCCGGGCCATCGTGCCTCCATCGCCCGGACGACCGCGGTGGGCGCGTGCGCCGAGGATAGGTCGCCGAACCGCTGGTTACGCTCGTCGATCGACCTCCCGCGTCCCCACGACCGCGCAAACCGCCCGGCACCGCCCCCGCCATCCGGTCGCCGTGGACGCCGACCGACCCCGCCCCGCCTGCCCGAAGGCCCGTCACCCATGCCTGTCTCGTCCCCACCCCTGTCCGGCTCGGCCGCCCCGCTGGCCGCCGGGGAACGGGTCCAGTTGACCGACCGCAAGAAGCGGCGCTATCTCGTCACGCTCGAACCGGGGGAGCAGTGGCACTCGCACGCCGGGACGCTGGACCACGACGACATCATCGGTGGCCCCGAGGGACGATCCCTGCGCACGACCAAGAACATGGAGGTGACCGCCTTCCGGCCGACGCGCATCGACTACCTCATGAAGATGAAGCGCGGCGCCCAGATCATCTACCCCAAGGACCAGGCCCGCATCATCGCGCTGGGCGACATCCGACCCGGGATGACCGTCGTCGAGGCCGGCGCCGGCTCGGGCGCGATGACGATGGCGCTGCTGGACGCGGTCGGGCCGACCGGGCGGGTCGTGTCGTTCGAACGCCGCGAGGACCACCTGGCCGTGGCCGAGGCCAACGTCATCGACTGGTTCGGGCAACGTCCCGACACGTGGGACCTGCGCCTGGGCGACGTCGGCGTGGCCCTGGCCGAGGTACCGGCCCACCGGATCGTGCTCGACCTGCTGGAGCCGTGGGTCCTGGTCGAGTCCGCTGCCGCGTCGTTGTCGCCCGGCGGCGTGCTGGTGGCCTACATGCCCACCGTCACCCAGGTCATGCGCTTCACCCGCGCGGTGACCGACAGTGGCTGGTTCACCGACGTGCGGTCCTCGGAGTCCCTGGATCGTGGCTGGGACGTCGACAACCTGGCCGTGCGCCCGCACCACCGGATGGTGGCCCACACGGCGTTCCTGACGACTGCCCGTCGATCGCCCCGTCCAGAGGCCGGCGGCCCGCCGGCCGCTCGAGCCACCCGGGGCCCGACCGTCGTCTTCGCCGACACCAATGACGAGCCGGACGGTGACGGCGGCGCCGGATCCGTGCCCCGTCCCGCCCCGACGGGCCAGGACTGACGGCCACCCGCTCCCGGCCCTTCCGGCGGGCCCGCCTCGACGACGGGACTGGGGCTCCTTCGTATACTCGTCACGGAGGCCGCATCGGCCCCGATGCGGCCCGCCAGCAGGCAACGCACGGCCGGTTCGACCGGACCGCGCTCGACCGCGACGAGGAGCACCGGTGACGCACCGCGACGAGCAGTTCAGTCCCGACGAGCGACTCGACCCGCGCCAACGGGTCCGCGCGACCTGGGGTGGCCAGTCCGAGCCGACGGACCTCGAGCGCCCGATCCCGATGGATCCGGACGAACTCGCGGCCGAGGTCAAGTTGCTGCGCGACGAGGTCATGCTCCTGCGCGTGGCCGCCCCGGTCCGACAGCGCCTCGATGCGCTGGAGTCCCAGCTCGAGGACACCCGGAACCGCCTGACGGCCTCGCGCGACCACGCCACCCACCTGACCGAGACCCTGCGCGCCGCCCGTGACCAACTGACCGCGCTGCGCGACGAGGTCCGACGCCTCCAGTCCCCGCCCCACACCTATGCGACGTTCGTGCGTCTGGCCGACGACGACCTCGCGACGGTCACCGTGCACGGGCGCCAGATCCGGGTCGAGATCAGCGACGAGGTGGCGCGCGACGACCTGGTGGCGGGCCGCCAGGTCCTGCTCAACGAGGTCAGCAACATCATCGGCCTGGCCGAGTTCGACGACCGTGGCCAACTGCTCACCGTCGTCGACCTGCTGGGCGACGGCCGCCTGCTGGTGTCCGGCACGGCCGACGACGACATGGTCGTGCGGTTGGCCCAGCCCCTGCTGGCGGCCCCGCCCAAGCCGGGCGACACCGTGCTGGTGGACGTCCGCGGCGCCATCGCCGTCGAGCGGGTTGCCCGCCCCGAGATGGAACGACTGGTGCTGGAGGAGGTGCCCGACGTCACGTATGCCGACATCGGGGGTCTCGCCGACCAGGTCGAGGCCATCCGCGACGCGGTCGAACTGCCCTACCTCCACCCCGACCTGTTCGCCGAGCACGAGTTGTCACCGCCCAAGGGGATCCTGCTCTACGGCCCGCCCGGCTGTGGCAAGACCATGATCGCCAAGGCCGTCGCCAACGCCCTCGCCCAGCGCGTCAGCGAACGCACGGGCCGCGCCGACGTGCGCAGCTTCTTCCTCAACGTCAAGGGCCCCGAACTCCTCAACAAGTACGTGGGCGAGACCGAGCGCCAGTTGCGGCTGGTGTTCCAGCGTGCCCGCGAGAAGGCCGCGGAGGGCTTCCCCGTGATCGTCTTCTTCGACGAGATGGAGTCGCTGTTCCGCACCCGCGGGTCCGGCGTGTCGTCGGACATGGAGACCACGATCGTCCCGCAGCTGTTGGCCGAGATCGACGGCGTGGAGTCCCTGCGCGACGTCCTGATCATCGGGGCATCCAACCGCGAGGACATGATCGACCCCGCGATCCTGCGTCCGGGCCGCCTGGACGTCAAGATCAAGGTGGCCCGCCCGAACGCCGATGCCGCCCGCGAGATCTTCGGCCTGTACCTGCCCGACACGCTGCCCCTGGACGATGACGAGGTCACCGCCCACGGGGGCGACCGGGCCGCGACGACCGCCGACATGGTGGCCGCCGTCGTCGACAAGATGTACGCGGATGACGAGGACAACCGTTTCCTGGAGGTGACCTACGCCAACGGGGACCGCGAGACGCTGTACTTCCGGGACTTCAACTCCGGTGCCATGATCAACAACATCGTCGCCCGCGCCAAGAAGTCCGCCATCAAGCGGTTCCTGGCCGAGGACGTCCGTGGCATTCGCACCGAGGACCTGTTGCAGGCGATCCGGGACGAGTTCCGCGAGAACGAGGACCTGCCGAACACGACCAACCCGGACGACTGGGCGCGCATCTCCGCCCTGAAGGGCGAGCGCATCACCTACGTGCGCACCCTGACCGCCGAGGGCTCCGACGCCGGCAAGTCGATCGAGACGATGTCGCCCGGCCAGTACCTGTGACCCTCCCCGTCCCCGGACGGATCGCGGTCCGAGCGTCGGTGCCCGGATGACCGCCGCCGGGTCCCCGGGCCCGGCCGGTCTCGCCTCGTCGGCGGCCCGTGGGTCGCGCCCGGTCGTCGACGCCGAGGCCCCCCGCCGGATCATGGGGTTGGAGACCGAGTACGGGATCACCGTGGTCGGCTCGCCGGTCGACGTCAACCCGGTGCTGGCGTCGTCGCTGGTCGTGTCCGCGCGTCGGCGTCCCGACGACATCTCGTGGGACTACTCCGACGAACATCCCCTGCGCGACGCGCGCGACGACCCGCCGGACCCGCACGAACCGGTCACGACCGACGACCTCGGCCTGACCAACACCGTGTTGGACAACGGTGCCCGCTTCTACGTCGACCACGCCCACCCCGAGTACGCCACCCCCGAGGTGACGTCGGCGCACGACGCGGTCAGGTGGGACCGCGCCGGTGACCGGATCGTCGCCGCGGCGGCTCGTCAGGCCACCCGGTCGCTGCCCGAGGGCGGCACGATCCTGGTCCACAAGAACAACACCGACGGCAAGGGTGCGGCGTACGGATCGCACGAGAACCACATGGTGGCCCGCGCGGTCCCGTTCGCCGCCCTTGTGCACCAACTCACCCCGCTGTTCGTCTCCCGCAGCATCTATGCCGGGATCGGTCGCATCGGCACCGAGTTCACCGGGCGCGACGTGCCGTTCCAGTTGTCCCAGCGCGCCGACTTCTTCGAGGCACCGGTCGGGCTGGAGACGACCCTGCGTCGGCCGATCATCAACACTCGCGACGAGCCGCACGCCGATCCACGCCAGTGGCGCCGGCTGCACGTCATCACCGGCGACGCCACCCAGTCCGACACCGCGACCCTGCTGCGGGTGGGGGTGACCGACCTGGTCCTGGCGATGCTGGAGGAGGACGCCCTGCCGCCACCCATCGGGCTGCTCGACCCGGTGTCGGCCTTCCACGCCTCCAGCCACGACCTGACCGGTCGCCGGTCGTTGGAACGCCGGGACGGCAGCACCATCTCGTCATTGGAGATCCAACGCCACTACCAGTCTGCGGTCGCGGCATGGCTCGATCGGCGCGGGGCGACCCCGGCCCAGGCCGACGTGGCCGCGCGCTGGGACGAGGTGCTGACGATCGCGGAGGACGACCCCCGCGGCCTGGACGGGATCGTGGACTGGGCGACCAAGCTGGCCCTGCTGGAGCGCTACCGCGAGCGCGACGGGCTGGACTGGGACCATCCCCGGCTGGCCCTGGTGGACCTGCAGTTCCACGACCTGCGGCCCGAACGCGGGCTGTTCCTGCGACTGGAGTCGACCGGCCGGGTCCGGCGCCTGGTCGACGACGCGGCCATCGACGCAGCCCGCGAGCAGCCGCCGCCGGACACGCGCGCCTGGTTCCGTGGCCGACTGCTGCAGCGCTTCCGGGCCCAGGTCATCGCCGTCGGCTGGGACGCCGTGATCGTCGACGGCGGCGGCCGCTCCTACGTCCGAGTCCCCATGGCCGACCCCCGCCGCGGCACCCGCGACCACGTCGAAGCCCTCTTCACCCACGCCGAGTCCGTCTCCGACCTCCTGGCCTCCCTCTCCTCGCCCGCCTCGCCAGCTCAGCAGGGGTGAGCACTCGCTGCGCTCGTTCCCACCCCACAACCAAGACCGGTACCCACACCTCCCCGAGGCCCCGACCCCGGAGAGCTGGACGTTGTGAGCGCCTGCCCTCGCGCTGGGCCGCTCGGGCAGGTTCGAGAACTCGCTGCGCTCGTTCTCACGCCACAATCAAGACCGGTACCTCACCCCTCCCCGAGGCCCCGACCCAAGAGAGCTGGACGTTGTGAGCGCAGCGAACAACTCCATCCTGTCCGAAGGACAGGCGTGGATACGCTGCCGACGAGCGGGGAGAACCCGCGATGCCGACCCATGGGGCCAGACCAGATGAGTGATGCCGAGCGCGCGTCCCAGCGCCGTCGCCACCACGACGACGAGGTCGAGGCGACCACCGACGACGAGGTGAGGGCGACCGACGAGGCCACCGACCTCGACGACGTCGACGCACTGCTGGACGAGATCGACGCAGTCCTGGAGGAGAACGCCGAGGACTTCGTGCGCAACTACGTCCAGAAGGGTGGCCAGTGACCGACACCAGCTTCGACCTGGGTCCGTTGCTGCCACGACCGTTCGGTGATCGCGAGTCGTCGTTCACCAGCCTGGTGACGCCGTCGATCGTCCCCGACCCCGGGAGCGCGGGTGCCGGCAGCCTGCACGACCGGATCGTGGACGGCACCACGGTGCTGGCACTGCGCTTCGCCGACGGCGTGATCGTGGCCGGTGACCGCCGTGCCACCGCCGGCAACATGATCTCGCGCACCGACATGCGCAAGGTGTTCCCGGCCGACCGGCACTCCGCGATCGCCGTCGCCGGCGCGGCCGGCCCGGCCATGGAGATGGCGCGCCTGTTCGCGACCGAACTGGAGCACTACGAGAAGGTCGAGGGCGACGTCCTGAGCCTGGACGGCAAGGCCAACCGGCTGGCCGGGATGGTGCGCGCGCACCTGCCGATGGCGATGCAGGGCATGGTGGTGGTGCCGCTGTTCGCTGGCGTCGACGCCCACACCGGGGAACCCGGCATCCACGAGTACGACCCCATCGGGGGGCGCTACCTGGCCACCCGCTTCGCCGTGTCGGGCTCGGGCGGGATCGTCGCCGCGCAGTCCATCCGCCATCGCTTCGATCCGGCGGCCGACCTGGACACCGCCGCCGGCGTCGCGGTCACCGCGTTGTTCGACGCCGCGGAACAGGACTCCGCGACCGGTGGTCCGGACCTCGTCCGGCGGATCTACCCGATCGTGGCCGTCATCGACGCCGACGGCTATCGCGAACTCGACGACGAGGCCGTGGCCGCGCTGGTCGACGTCGTCGTCGAGGAGCACCGCGCCCGCGCCTGACCGTCACCCGCACGTCCCCACCACCCGATCCGTGACCGGAGCTCCTTGATGGCCACCCCGTTCTACGTCGCACCCGAGCAGATGATGCAGGACCGGGCCGAGTACGCCCGCAAGGGCATCGCCCGGGGACGCTCGTTGGCCGCGGTGACCTTCGACGACGGGGTGCTGTTCGTCAGCGAGAACCCGTCGCGGCTGTTGTCCAAGACCTCCGAGATCTACGACCGCATCGCCTTCGCCGCGGTCGGCAAGTACAACGAGTTCGAGTCGCTGCGCGTGGCCGGCATCCGCCTCGCCGACGTCAAGGGCTACCAGTACGCCCGCGAGGACGTCACGGCCAAGTCGTTGGCGACCGCCTACTCGCAGTCGCTGGGGGCGATCTTCATGGGCGACGGCAAGCCCTACGAGGTCGAACTGCTCATCGCCCAGGTCAACGGGCCGACCACCCCGGTCGAGCTGTTCCACATCCTCTACGACGGGTCGATCGTGGACGAGCGGGACGTCGTCGCCATCGGCGGCGAGGCCGACGCCATCACCGAGCACCTGCGCACGAACTGGGAGGAGGGTGCCGACCTGGCCGGTGCGCTGCGGCTGGCGGTCGCGGCACTGACCACGACCCACGACCGCGACGTCACCGCGACCGACCTCGAGGTGTCGGGACTGGACCGCACACGCGGCCGCCGCCAGTTCTTCCGGCTGGACCAGGAAGAGGTCGCCAGCCTGTTGGCGAACACCTGATGCGGATCCACCGTGGACACGTCGCCTCGCAGGAGGCACGGTCCGGCTGCGTTGGAGTCAGCCGACCGGGAGTCGGCGCGTGAGGCGGCGCGTGTTCGGCATCGAGAACGAGTACGGGGTGACGTACACCCAGGACGGCCAGCGTCGGCTGACCCCCGACGAGGTCGCCCGCTACCTGTTCCGTCGGGTGGTGTCGTGGGGGCGGTCGTCGAACGTCTTCCTCGAGAACGGCGCCCGGCTGTACCTCGACGTCGGTTCCCATCCCGAGTACGCGACCCCCGAGTGCGACAGCCCGCGCCAGGCGATCCTGTACGACAAGGCGGGGGAGGAGATGCTGCGCCGACTGGCGCGCTCGGCCGGCGCGCAGTTGGCCCAGGACGGGATCCCCGGCCGGGTCAGCGTGTTCAAGAACAACACCGACTCGGCCGGCAACTCCTATGGCTGCCACGAGAACTTCCTGGTCGCCCGGATCGGTGACTTCCAGCGCCTGACCGACAACCTGATCCCGTTCCTGGTCAGTCGCCAGGTCTTCGCCGGTGCCGGCAAGCTCCTGACGACGCCCCGCGGGACGATCTACACGCTGTCCCAGCGCGCCGACCACATCTGGGAAGGCGTCAGTTCGGCAACCACGCGCTCCCGTCCCATCATCAACACCCGCGACGAACCCCACGCCGACGCCGAGGCCTACCGCCGACTGCACGTGATCGTGGGCGACTCGAACATGAACGAGTTCGCCGGGTGGCTGAAGGTCGCCACCGCCGACCTCGTCCTCCGGCTGCTGGAGGAGACCCCGGTCACGCGCGACGTGACCCTGGAGAACCCCATCCGGGCCATCCGTGACATCAGCCACGACCTCACCGGGACCCGGCGGGTCGAGTTGGCCAACGGGCGCGAGATGTCGGCGCTGGACCTGCAGGAGCACTACCTCGAACAGGTCGACCGCTTCGTGTCCAGTCGCAACGACACGACTGCCGACGACCTGCGCGTCGTCAGCGCGTGGGCCCACGTCCTGGAACGGTTGCGCCACGACCCGATGAGCCTGTCGGCCGAGGTCGACTGGGTCGCCAAGCGGGCCGTGCTGGAGGCCTACCGGGAACGCCACGACCTGCCACTGTCGGACCCGCGCGTGGCGATGGTCGACCTCGCCTACCACGACCTCGATCCGGACCATGGGATCTACGCCGTGCTGGAGCGTCGGGGCAAGGTGCGGCGCATGGTCGACGACGACGAGATCGAGCGCGCAGTCGTCGAGCCACCGGCCACCACCCGGGCGGCCCTGCGTGGCCGCTTCATCACCGCGGCCAAGGCCGCCGGCCGCGACTACACCGTCGACTGGGTCCACCTGAAGGTGAACGACCACGGCCCCCGCACCGTCCTGTGCAAGGATCCCCTGGCCTCCGAGGACCCCCGCGTCGACCAACTCATCGCGGCGTTGTAGGGACGGTCCCATCCGGTCGAGGAGATGCCGTTCGGACGACGCCGGCCGCTCGCGCCCGGTCCACTCCCGCCGCCCCCCGGGACGCCCCGCTCGACCGGATGCC
Source organism: Nitriliruptorales bacterium (assembly GCA_024637135.1). Classification (GTDB taxonomy): domain Bacteria; phylum Actinomycetota; class Nitriliruptoria; order Nitriliruptorales; family Nitriliruptoraceae; genus Salsipaludibacter. Next base: position 10,913 of record JAGXFT010000085.1, read on the forward strand.
AAATTGTGTCGTATCGGTGTGGCATCCTTCGTCGTGAGCGATCCCCTGCAACCCGGAAGGCATGTCGTGGTTCGTGACAAGGCAGAGCGGTTGGTCAACCTGACCTCGGCGTTGCTCGAGAACCGCCAGCCGCTGACGTTCGACGAGATCCGACGACGCCTGCGCGGCACCTACGACCAGGACGATTCCGAGAGCGCCCGTCGGATGTTCGAACGAGACAAGCGCGAGCTCCGGGGACTCAACATCCCGGTCACCACCACCCGCGACCTGTTCACGGGTGTCGAGGGCTACACCATCGACCGTGCCTCCTACGAACTCGAACCGCTCGACCTGACCGCCGAGGAGGCGACGGCGCTACTGGCCGGGGTCGCGATCTCGGGCGGGGTCGGGGACCAGGTCGCGGCGACGCGGCTGACGACCGACGCCACCGACTCACCCGCCGCGGCGTCGGCCGGTGGCCTGTCGGTGTCGCTGGACGCCGACCACCTCGACACCGTGGCGGCCGCCGTCACCACCCGCACCACGATCGCGTTCGACTATCGATCCGGTTACGGCACGCCCTCGCGCCGCACGCTCGACCCGTGGTCGGTCGGGATCCGCAACGGCGTCGGGTACGTGCTGGGCCACGACCACGACCGCGACGACCGGCGGCTGTTCCGGTTGTCGCGGATCGCGTCCTCGGTGGCCACCGTGGGCGAGCCCGGGTCGTTCGAGCCACCGCCGGAGGTCGACCTCGCCGCCGAACTCCGCGCACCCTTCGGCGACGGCACCACGGTGGAGGTCATGGTTGCGCCGGACACGGTGGCCGAGGTCGTGTCGCGCGGCGGGCACCGGGCCGATCAGGCCACTGACGACGATGCGTGGGTGGCGATGGTGCTGCCCGACGCCGACCCCGTGCGGCTGTTCGGGTGGCTGGTCACGCACGCACGCCGGATCGTGGTGACGGCCCCCGACGACCTGCGATCGGGCGTCCGCGGTCACCTCGCGGCGGTCGTGGCCGAGCGCTCGGCGGACGCATGACGACCCCCGTGTTCCGCATGCTCGCCATGGTCCCGTGGGTCCTGCAACGCCCGGGTGTGCCGCTGGCCGACGTCGCCGCGGCCTTCGGCGCCGACGTCGACACGGTCCGTGACGAACTGAAGACGCTGGTGTACTGCGGTCCCCGGCTGGAGGCCAGCTACGAGTTCCAGGTCGACTTCGGTGCCGACGACACCGTGACGATCACGATGGCCGACGAGTTGCGACGCCCGCTGCGCCTGCAGCCGGACGAGGCCCTGCGGCTGGTGCTGGTGCTGACGGTCGCCCAGCGGATCACCCAGGGCGAGGTGCCGGGGCTGGACACCGCCCTGGCCAAGGTCCGTGCGGCGGTCGGCGTGGACGAGCACGCGGCCGTGGCGGTCGTGGACGACGCCGGCCACCTGGGTGCACTCCGGGACGCGATCAGCCGCGGCCGGGTCGTCGAACTCGACTACCTCGGCCGCAAGGACCGTCGGGCCAACGCCCGCCGGGTCGAGCCGTGGCGCGTCGACGTCACGCGCGAGGGCCAGTACCTGCAGGCACACGACCTCGACCGCGACGCACCGCGCGTGTTCCGGCTGGACCGGATCACCGACCTGGTGGTGACCGATGCCCGGGTGACCACGACCGCCCCGGACGACCTCGCGATCCCGGCGTGGGTCCCCGACGAGGACGCCGTGACGGCCGTGCTCGAACTCGGACCGGGCGCACACTTCGTCGGCGACTACGTCCAGCCCGACGTCGACGTGGTGACCGACGGCCAGCGCCGGATCGAACTTCGCACCGACGCCCTGGACTGGCTCGCCGACCTGGTCCTGGCCGGCGGCGTGGCGGCGCGGGTGGTGGAGCCGCCGGACCTCGCCGACCTCGTCGCCCGGCGCGCCGCAGACGGCCTGGCGGCCTACGACACCCACCCGATCCGGTGACGGCTCGCTCGTCCGGCTCCCGGCCCGGGTTACACTCGGGGAACACCGACTAGAGGACGCGCCGTGGGCAGCCTTGGACCGCCAGAACTGTTGATCGTCCTGGTCATCGTGCTCCTGTTGTTCGGCGGCCGCAAGCTGCCGGAGCTGTCACGGTCGATCGGGACCTCCATCAAGGAGTTCCGCAAGGCGACGGACGACGACGAGGAGACGACCGAAGATCGTCCTCGGGTCAGCCCGCCGTCCAAGGAGGTCTGACCCATCGCGACAAGTGACGTCGAGCAGCCGCTCGTCGAGCACCTCGCGGAGTTTCGGGACCGCCTCTTCAAGAGCATGATCGCCCTCGGTCTGGGGACGATCGTCGGCTACGTCATCTTCGACTTCCTGCTCGGTTCGGCACTGGCCCCCGTGTGCGATCGCGGGGTCCTGATCGTCTTCGGCGACGATCCCGATTCCTGCAACCTGCTGGCCCTGAACGTCCTCGAACCCTTCAGCGTGCGCATCAAGACCGCGCTGGTGTTCGGCCTGTTCGTGGGCGGCCCGGTGATCTTCTACCAGTTGTGGAAGTTCATCACCCCGGGCCTGACCGACACGGAACGGCGCCTGACCCTGCCGTTCGTGGTCCTCAGCCAGGTGATGTTCGCCTTCGGCATCGTGTTCGCGTGGTTCATCATCCCGCAGGGCCTGGCGATCCTGCTCCGGTTGGGTGGCGACCAGATCCAGGCCGCGTTGTCGGCCACGAACTACCTCGACTTCTTCCTGCGCACGTCGGTGGCCTTCGGGCTGGTGTTCGAGATTCCGCTGGTGCTGATCTTCCTGTCGCTGGTCGGGGTCGTGCACCACGACGGCCTGCGCCGCTTCCGCCCCTACGCGGTGGTCGTCAACGTCATCGTCGCCGCCATCATCACGCCGACGACCGACGCCGTCACGCTGTTCTTCATGGCTGGCCCGATGATCGTCTTCTACGAGGTCGCGATCTGGGCCGCCTGGGTCATCGAACGCCGTCGCCGCCGTCGCCGCCGGAGGGCGTGATCAGCCACCCCCCACCACGCGACGTGGACCCCGACGACGATGCGGACACCCGGCCGTCCGATGCGCCCGTCGACTCCGTCGATCCCGTCGATCCCCAGGCACCTGGCCCCTCGGACGAATCCCTCGACGCCGTCGCGGCGTTCGCGGCCACGCTGGACTTCCCGCTCGACGACTTCCAACAGGAGGCCTCCCACGCCCTGGCCGGGGGACGCGGAGTCCTGGTCGCGGCCCCCACCGGTGCCGGCAAGACAGTCGTGGCCGACTTCTGCGTCCAGCAGGCCCTCGCGGTCGGCCGGCGCTGCTTCTACACGACCCCCATCAAGGCCCTGTCCAACCAGAAGTTCCGCGACCTGGTCGAGGTCCACGGCCGCGACGCCGTGGGGTTGCTGACCGGGGACCGCAGCGTGCGCGGCGACGCCCCCGTGGTGGTGATGACCACCGAGATCCTGCGCAACATGATCTACGACGAGTCCGCCGCACTGGACGGGCTCGACTTCGTGGTCATGGACGAGGTGCACTACCTCGCCGACCGCGCCCGTGGCTCGGTGTGGGAGGAGGTGCTGATCCAGCTCGACCAGCGTGTCCGGGTGGCCGCGCTGTCGGCGACGGTCTCCAACGCCGAGGAGTTCGGTGCCTGGCTGAACGAGGTCCGCGGCGGCATCGACGTCGTCATCTCCGAGGAACGCCCGGTCCCACTCCGCCACCACTACTACGTCAACGATCGCATCTTCCCGACGTTCAAGGCCGGCGGCAACAAGGGTCAGTCCAAGAAGAACCGTGACGCGGCGGCGCGAGCCCGCGGTGGGGTGCCCAACCCCGAGGTGCGGATGCTGGAGCGCAAGGCCGGCACCCGCAACCGCGTGACCGGCCGGGGCCGCCGGATGGGCCCGTCGGTGCGCCTGCGGTGGCCGTCGCGCCCGGTCGTGGTCGAGGAGTTGGACCACCGCGGGTGGCTGCCCGCGATCAACTTCGTGTTCTCCCGGGCCGGGTGTGACCGGGCCGTCGACGAACTGGTCGCAGCCGGCATCAACCTCACCACCGCCGCCCAGCGCGACGAGATCGACGTCCTGGTCGACACACTGCTGGCCGACGTGCCACGCGCGGACCTTCAGACACTGGGCGTGGAGACCTTCCGCGATCGCCTCCGGCGGGGCCTGGCGACCCACCACGCCGGCATGGTGCCGGCCTTCAAGGAGGTCGTCGAGGAGGCCTTCCAGGCCGGGCTCCTGTCGGTCGTCATCGCGACCGAGACCCTTGCGCTGGGCATCAACATGCCGGCCAAGACGGTCGTGATCGAACGGCTCGAGAAGTGGAACGGCGAGAGCCACGTGCTGCTCACGCCCGGCCAGTACACCCAGTTGACCGGTCGGGCCGGACGGCGCGGGATGGACCCGGTCGGCCACGCCGTGGTGCTGCACCAGCGCGACCTGCCGTTCACCACGGTCGCCGGGCTGGTCGGACGTCGCACCTATCCGTTGAACTCCTCGTTCACCCCGTCCTACAACATGGTCGTCAACCTGCTGCGCCGCCATCCTCCCGACGAGGCCGAGGACCTGCTGGGGGCCTCGTTCGCGCAGTTCCAGACCGACCGCTCCACCAGTGGCCTGGAACGCCAACGACAGGAAGCACGCCAGACCGCGCGTGGCTACGAGGGTGCGACGGTGTGCGACCGGGGCGACTGGTCGACCTACTGGGCGCTGCGTCGGGACCTGTCCCGACTGGAGAAGCAGACCGCCAAGGACCGCCGCCGTGCCGCCAACGCCGCCCAGCGCGCCGGCATCGAGGCGCTGGTGCCCGGCGACGTGTTGGGGCTGCCGTGGATCGGACGGCGCGGACTGGCCGCGGTCATCGGGGTCCGACTGACCGGGTCGGGCGTGCCGCTGGCCGACGTCGTCAGCGACAACCGGGTGCTGCAACGCATCGGCCCCCGCGAACTGGACGGGCCGCCGCCGGTCATCGACCGCATCCGACTGCCCCGTGGCGGCAACCCCCGACAGCGCTCGTTCCGGAACCAGGTGGCCGGTGCGCTGGCCGACGTGGAGCCTCTGGACGAGCTGCCGACCCCACCCGGCGTCGACGTCCCCGAGGCGGTCGCCGAGCGCATCCGCGACATCCGGGCGGCCATGAAGGACCATCCCTGCCACGCCTGCGACGACCGGGCCGAGCACGAGGCGTGGCAGCGCCGGGCCGACGACGCCGACATGACCGTCCGCACGCTCACCACCCAGATCGATCGTCGCACCGGATCGCTGGTCCGCCAGTTCCGTCGCCTGGTCGCGGTCCTGCTGGAAACGGGTTACCTCGACGAGGACCAGTCGCCCACTCGCTTCGGGCGCATGCTCGCCGACATCTACGCCGACGTCGACCTGCTGGTGGCCGAGGGCATCCGGCGCGGCCTGTTCGACGACTGCACGGCGGCCGAGCTCGCGGGCGCAGCAGCCCTGTTGACGTACGAGCCACGGGGGGGCGAGCCCACGGTCAACCCGACCCTGCCGACCCGCCGACTGGCCCGGTTGCACGTCGACCTGCAGGAACTGGCCGTGGAACTGCGGGCCCTGGAGGGGCGGCACGGCCTCGATCCGCTCCGGGACGTGGACGGCGGCTTCGTGGCCGCCGCCTGGCGCTGGACGACGGGGGCGGACCTGGACGACGCGGTGCGGGGCATGGAGATGACCGGCGGGGACTTCGTCCGCAACGTCAGGCAGGTCGCTGACCTGGTGGGGCAACTGCGCAGTGCCGTCCCGGCCCTGTCGGGCACGGCCAACGATGCGCTGGACCGCCTCCGCCGGGGGATCGTGGAAGCCTGACGGCCGCCGTACCCTCGCCCCCCGCCCGCGATCCGGGGCGTCCCGACCGTCCCCGACGTCCTCGAAGAGCCGACCGTGACCAGCCTGCGTGACACCGTCCTCGTGATCGCCAACCCGCGAGCCGGGACCGGGACCTCGTCGGCCCTGGACGTGGTGACGGCCGGCATCCGCGACGCCGGTCGGGCGCTGTCGGTGGCGACCACCACCGGCACCGGTGACGGGGAACAGCTCGCACGCCAGGGCGTGGCGGACGGCCACCGGCACGTCATCGTCGTCGGCGGGGACGGAACCCTCCACGACGTCGTGAATGGCCTGGTGGACGTCGAGGCCGGCGTCGCGCGGGCCCCGGACCTGCGGCTCGGCATCGTCGGCGCCGGGACCGGCAGCGACTTCGCGCGGACGTTCGGACTCGACCGCCGCCCCGAGATCGCGCTGCGGCACGCGCTGCACGACACCACCATGCCCATCGACATCGGGCGCGTGACATTCCGCGCACCCGACGGCACGACCACGACCCGCGCCTTCGCCAACATCGTGTCCATCGGCTGGACCGCGTCGGTCGTGCGCGGCTCGACCCGGCTGCCCCGACGGCTCCGTGGGGCGAGGTACGTCGTGGCCGGCATCCTCGCCGCCCCCACGATGCGGTCGGCACCGGTGTCGGTGGTGCTGGACCACACGACCCGCCACGACGAGATCTGCGAGGTCGTCGTCGCCAACGGCCAGTTCTTCGGTGCGGGGCTGAAGGTGGCGCCTCGCGCGCTGCCGGACGACGGCATCCTCAACGTCCAGACGTGGGCGACCCGACCGCTGGACGTCCTGCGGGAACTGCCCCGGGTGCGCCTGGGCGAACACCTGGACCGACCCGACGTCCGCGAGTGGCAGTCACGCACCGTGTCGGTCGACGCCGACCGACGACCCCTGGCCGTGGAGGCGGACGGCGAGTCCCTGGGCACGACCCCCGTGACGATCGACCTGCTGCCCGGCCTGCTCGACCTGGCGATCTGAACACCGCGACACCACGACCACCCACCACGACGGGAGCACACCATGACCACCGACCGCCTCGACCGCGTCCGCCGGCGACTCGCGGACCTGGACGTCGGCGCCCTGCTGGTGGGCCCGTCCGCCGACCTGCGCTGGCTGGTCGGGTACCAGGCCATGCCGCTGGAGCGACTGACCATGCTGGTCGTGCCTGCCGACGGCGACCCCACGCTGTTGGTGCCGACGCTGGAGCGTGCCCGGGCCGAGGCCTCCGGTGCCGCCGACCTGGTGCGGGTGGAGACGTGGGAGGAGACCGATGATCCGATCGGGCGGGTGGCCGACCGCCTCGCGGACGCCGACGCAACCCAGGGCCCGCTGGCGGTCCAGGACCAACTGTGGACCTCGTTCACGCTGGCGCTGCAGGCCCGCCTTCCGGGGGCCGAGTGGCGGGCCGGAAGCACGGTCACCAGCCCGCTGCGCCAGGTCAAGGACGCCGGCGAGGTGGCCGCGCTGCACGCCGTCGGTGCCGCGATCGACGAGGTCCACGCCGGCGTGGCCGACCTCCTGCGCCCGGGACGGACGGAGGCCGAGGTCGGGACGGACATCGCCGCGGCCATCCGGGCCACCCACGACGACGTGGCGTTCGTGATCGTCGCCAGCGGACCCAACGGTGCCAGCCCGCATCACGAACTGTCGTCGCGGGTCATCGAGGACGGTGACCCGGTCGTGGTCGACATCGGCGGTGTCCTCGACGGCTACTGCTCGGACGAGACCCGCAACTACGTGCTCGGGTCGGTCGACCCGGAGTACCAGGACCTGCACGACGTGCTGGAGGAGGCCCAGGCCGCCGGCGTGGCGGCCGTCCGTCCCGGGGTGACCGCGGCGTCGGTCGATGCGGCGGCGCGCGCGGTCATCGACGACGCCGGTCACGGGGACCAGTTCATCCACCGCACCGGACACGGAATCGGCGTCGACGGTCACGAGGAACCCTGGATCGTGGCCGGCAACGACACCGAACTGGTGGCGGGCATGGCGTTCTCGGTCGAGCCCGGCATCTACGTCGCCGGCCAGCACGGTGCGCGGATCGAGGACATCGTGGTCGTGACCGACGACGGGGTCGCGGCGGCCAACCATCGCCCACGCGGCATCACGGTCGCATGAGCCACGACGACGTCCCGATGGACGAGACCCCCGCACCGCCCGCCTCGGCCTCCGGAGACGCGGCAGACGGCTCGCGAGACAGATCGCGAGACGGGGCCGGAGACGGGGCCCGTCCGCGTGACCCACGCCTGCGACTGGTCGCGATCGAACTGGGCGTCGGCGTCGGACTCGCGATCGTGGGGGCGCTCGGGGTCGGTGTCGGCGGCGGGAGCGGCGAGGCCGGCGCCGCGGTCCTGCTGCTCGTCCTGTCGCTGACCTTCGCCACCGGCGCCATGACCGCACTCGTCACGGCACTGGTCGACGAGTACCGGCACCGACCGGTGGGCTCGCGGCGCGTGGTGGTCGGGATCGTCCTGTTCGTCGCCGCGGCTGCCTTCATGGCCATGACCGCCGGTGTGGGTGGCTGAGCCCGGTCCGAGTCCGCCGGTGGCGCCGAACAGCGGGACGCCGGTCCCGAGCGTGGCGGTCGGGGGTCCCGGGTTGGGGGACCGCGAGGGGTCCCACTGCTACCGTTCATCGTCGCGTTGCCGTTCGGCAACCCCGTCGTCGCCTGGACCACGCCGATGAAGATCCGAGACCCCGGGACCACAGCGCCCCCCACAGGCGTCGTCGATCCCCACCGTCGACCGTCGCCGGTCGAGGCCACGCCGCCGCGGGGCGTGCTGCTGACCGCCGACCGCATCGTGACGCTGGGCCACGGGCGCTACCAGGCACGCGCCATCCTGGTCCGAGGATCGCGCGTCCTGTGGGTCGGTGACGATCCCGACCTCGCGCCGCCCCATGCACGCCGCGTCGACCTCGATGGATGTGTCGTCGGCCCGGCCTTCGTCGACAGCCACGTCCACCTGACCCCGACCGGCATCAGCCAGTTGGGGCTTGACCTGTCGAGCGTGCGTTCCCCCGAGGACCTCCTGCGGGCGGTCCGACTCCACGCCGAACACCACACGGGCCGGGTCATCTGGGGCCATGGATGGGACGACCACGACTGGACTGGCGCGCTGCCGACACCCCGTGAACTGCACGAGGCGGCCGGCGGGCGACCGGCCACGCTGGCCCGCATCGACGGCCACTCCTGCCTGGTCGACACCTCCACGCTGCAGTCGGCGCCACTGGCGCGCAGTGGCGGGATCGAGCGCGACGCGGACGGGGTCGCCACCGGCGTGCTGCGCCGGGACGCCAACAAGGTCGCCCGTCGCTGGGCGGTGGGCGCGATGTCCGACGAGGACCTCGACCGTGCGCGAGCCGAGGCCGTCCGGGTGGCGGTCTCCAGGGGTGTGGGCACGGTGCACGAGATGGGTGGTCCCGACGCCATGGGCGTGGACGACTTCGACGCCTGGCGAGAACGTGACTGGGCCCTGGAGGTGATCCCGTACTGGGGTGCCCCGGACCTGCCGTTCGTGCTCGAACGCGACCTGCGACACGTCGGCGGCGACATCTGGCTCGACGGCAGCATGGGCTCGCACACCGCTGCCCTGACCGAACCCTACGAGGACCATCCGACGTCGGGATCGCTGGAGTTCGACGACCACACGCTCGTGGAACTGTTCACCGAGGCGACCCACGCGGGGGTGCAGGTCGCGATCCACGCCATCGGCGACGCGGCGCTGGACCAGGCCATCCGGTGCTGGACGACCGTCGTCGCGGGACTCCCGGACCACCTCCCGGACGCGGTCAGGCGACTGCGCCACCGCATCGAGCACGCCGAGGTCCTGCGCATCGACCAACTCGAACGGATCGTGGACCTCGGGCTGGTCGTCTCCGCGCAACCGGTCTTCGAGACCCTGTGGGGCCAGCCCGGTGGCCTGTACGAGCGTCGCCTGGGGGTCGAGCGGGCCGGGTTGACCAATCCGTACCGGGCGCTGGCCGACCGCGGCGTGCCACTGGCGTTCGGATCCGACGCCAACGTGACCCCCATCGACCCGTGGGAGATGGTCTTCGCCGCCGAGCACCGCAGCCGCGCCCAGCACGAGATCACGCGGCTGGAGGCCGTGTCGGCCTCGACCCTGGGCGGACGCCACGCCGCACGCCAGGAACGCTGGGTCGGGGTCCTGCGCGCCGGCATGCGCGCCGACCTGTGTGCCTGGGAGGACGATCCGTTCGAGGCCGACGACCCGCGGGGGGCATCGTGCGCCCTGACCATGGTGCGCGGCCGCGTTGCCCACGGGGATCTCGGCGACGTGTGAATCGCGGCCGGGCAGGGCCGGCGAACCGGTCCCGGACAGTGCTCGTCCGGGCGTCGCAGGGTTGGGTGACGGCCGCGGCCGATGCGGTATGGTCCGCCGCGTTCCTCCCTTGCTCCTCCCGGAGGCGATGACCATGACCGACTTCGACGACGTCGACGACGTCGACGAGCTCGACGCCGAGCTGGCAGACGTGCTCGACGACGACCTCGACGAGGCCCTGGGCGAGGACTTCGACGACGAGGACCCGGACCTGGCGGGGATCGACCTGGCCACGTTGGGGCTGGAGGACATCCCCGACGAGGACGATGAGGAGGACGACGAGGACGACGACGAGTCCGCGGACGACGACGAGGACCAGGACGAGGTCGACCTCGAGACCGACGACGGCATCCCCGGTGACGATGACGTCGAGGACGGCCTGGTCGTGGCACCCGGCGGCGGCGACGCGACCGCGCTGGTCGAGGACGACGACCTGCTCGACGTCGTGGACGACGTGCCCGCGCCGTTGGAGCGCGACCTGGACGTGGACGACGAGGTTCGGGAGGGCGAGTTCGTCTGCCGCTCCTGCTTCATGGCCAAGCGCGAGTCCGCGCTGGCCGACGAGGAACACCAACTCTGCCGCGACTGCGTGTGAACGGGTGGTCCGTGGCAGGTCCGGGAACGGGTCGTTGACGGACGCGGAGCCGTCGACGTGGCCGGGAACACTGCCGCTATGGGTCCCGGTCGCGGCCGCCCTGGTGGCCGGCGTCCTGCTGCCCGTGGTCCATCCGCCCGTGGGTGCCCGCCTGCTGGCGTTCGTGCTCCCCGCCATGCTCGCGGTCGCCGCCGAGGGCGCCGTGGTGGCTGGTCGCCGGCCCGCGACGCTGGGGTTCGTGGCGGGCCTGGTCGGCAACCTCGTACTGGTGCACTGGATCAGCGGACGCGCCGGCATCCTCGCGTGGCTCCTGCTCGCGCTGGTCGGGGCGGGTTGGTGGGCGTTGCTGGCGGAACTGCTGGCCGCGGCACTGCGTCGACGGTGGTCGACCCTGCTGGCCCCGTTGCTGTGGGTCGGGATCGATGCGTGGCGGGGATCGTGGCCGTTCAGCGGGTTCGGGTGGGGGACGATCGGGGTCTCCCAGGCAGGCAACGGCTGGCTGGTGCCGGTCGCGCGCGTGCTGGGGGAGAAGGGCCTGACGTTGGTCGTCGTGTCGATGTCGCTGTTCGCCTGGGTCGCGATCCGCGACGGCCTGCGGACGACGGGACCGGAGGCGCTCGACGCCGGCGACACCGATTCGACTCGGGACCCGGACGTCTCCACGACGCCCGCACTCCGGGCAGCCACCTTGGGCACCGGCGGACTGGTCGTGGTCGTGTTGGCCGTGACCATGGTCACCGTGGGCCCGCCGGCGTCGACCGGGACCATCGACGTGCTGGCGGTCCAGGGCAACGACCTCGAGTTCCCGACCGGTCCGTACCTGGACGATGCCCTGGTGGTGGCGTCGCAGGCACTGGCCGCCACGCAGGCCAGCATCACGGCTGATGGGCCCGCGGACCTGGTGGTGTGGCCGGAGGGGACGGTCGGGATCGACCCTGCCCGTGATCCGGCCTTCCAGGATGTCGTGGAGCGTGCCGGGGCCGTCACCGACGGGCGCCTGCTCCTGGGGACCGACCGCGAGGACCCGGACTCCACCAACCTGTTCCGGATCAGCGCCGTGGTGGGACCGGACGGCACCCAGGAGCAGGTCTACCGCAAGCGCACGTTGGTCCCGTTCGGCGAGTACGTGCCCTTCCGGTCGCTGATCGACTGGTACCCCCCGCTGCAACAGGTCCCGCGTGACGTCCTCCCCGGGAGCGAGGCGATGGCCCTGCGGGTCGGCGACGTGACCGTGGCGATCGGGATCTGTTTCGAGTCGATGTACCCCGAAGTCCTGCGTTCCAACATCCTGGCCGGCGACGAGCCCGCACAGGTGGTCGTGGTGTCCTCGGCCGACTCGTCGTTCGGACGATCCGGCCAACCGGCCCAGCACGTCGACCAGTCGCGACTGCGCGCGATCGAGACCGGGAGATGGGTCGTCCATGCGACCACGTCAGGCGTCACCACCCTGGTCGCGCCGGATGGTTCCCTGCACGGGGGCACCGACCTGTTCACGGTGGACACGGTCCGGGGCGAGGTCGGCCTGGCCACGGGCCTGACCCCGTTCCTGCGCTGGGGCGACGTGCTCGCCCCGGTCACCCGGCTGCTGGTCGCGCTGGCCGCGGCCGCCCTGGTGGTGGCCAACCTGACGAACCGACCGAGGAACGCCGCATGACCGCCGGACCCGAGCTGCCCGACGACGGCGACGACCGTCCCGCGACGCTCGTCGTGATCCCCACCTACGAGGAACGCGAGACGCTCCCGCAGTTGCTGCCGTTGCTGCTGGACGGGCCGACCTCCATCGACGTGCTGGTGGTCGACGACAACTCCCCGGACGGCACGGGGGAGTGGGCCGACACGGTTGCCGCCGAGGACGAGCGCGTCAACGTCCTGCACCGGCCGGGCAAGCAGGGACTGGGTACGGCCTACCGTGCCGGCCTCGGCTGGGGGCTGGAGCGCGGGTACGAGTTGCTGGTCGAGATGGACGCCGACCTCTCGCACGACCCGATCCACCTGCCGGCCCTGCTCGCGGCCGCCGAGCACGCCGACCTCGTGCTGGGGTCGCGGTACGTGCCGGGTGGCGGCACGGCCAACTGGCCGTGGCACCGTCGGGCGCTGTCGGCCGGTGGCAACATCTACGTGCGCACCCTGACCGGGTTGCCGGTGCACGACGCCACGTCCGGCTACCGCGTCTTCCGACGCGCCGTCCTGGAGGAGATCGGGCTCGCCGAACTGACGTCCGAGGGCTACTCGTTCCAGCTCGAGACCGTGCTGGCATCCCACCGCGCGGGGTTCCGAGTGCGCGAGGTCCCCATCCGGTTCGTGGAACGCACCGTGGGGGCGTCCAAGATCTCGCGTCGCATCGTGGTCGAGGCGATGGCGCGGGTCGTGGCGTGGTCCCTGGAGCGCCCGCGACACCCCGACGGGGCCCATCCACGCTCGGTCGGCGCTACCGCCCCACAGGGGCCGGTAGCCTGATCCATTCGGCGGTCCCACGCCCCTGTCGTCCAGCGGTCCAGGATCCCACCCTTTCAAGGTGGTGACGCGGGTTCGAATCCCGTCGGGGGTACCACCGAACATCCGATCGCCCCCGACGGACGTCGTGGGCCCGGCGCAGCACCCACCCGAGCACCAACCCGCAAGGACGTCACGTGGCAGCCAAGAAGACCACGCTCCAGATCCCGGTCGAACGCCAGAAGGCCGCCCAGGCTGCCGGGACGTTCGACCTCGACGAACTCCCCGGCCTGCTGGGTCGGCCGGACGCCGCCGTGCGACTTGCGCGGACCGCCAAGGGCGACAAGGCCCTCAAGAGCGTCCGGACGCTGAACTCGTTGACCAAGCTCTCCAACGGGCAGATGATCGCCAACTACGGGCGCTCCGAGTCCCGCTGGGCCCAGACCTACCAGCGCCGCCGCGCGGGCAACGCCGACGTCCACGAGCTGCTGTCCTACGCACGCCAGCTGGTCGCCATGACCCCGGACGGCGAACTCGGCATCTTCCTGATGGGCCATGCCGGGCAGGGCGCCTGCATCCCCCTGTGGGTGCCACAGGAGGAAGTCACGCTGACCGTGCAGCCCAACGACATCGTGATGCGCTTCGACAAGAGCCCGCTCGAGGACTGGTGACGCGTGGCCTTCGGCCACGTTGGAGTTGCTCGCCAGGGGCTCACAACTCCAGGCCTGCTTGGAGATGGCCCGGGAGGGGACCGTTGTCCCGGTCCAGACCGAAGGCGTGACGGTCGATCGGATTCGGGACCGGTGGCTTGTGGATGCCTCCCGGGGTCGGTCACACGTGGGGGATAGGTTGCAGGCATGGATGCAACGACGACCGACTCGCTGACTGCCGACGCGCCCGCCGCGACCGGTGATGCCGCCCCGGTCGACGCGGTCCCGGCGGGCGACGCCGCCCCGGCCCTGGAGGGGATCGACGGCGACGTGCTCGACGGCGGCGACCTCGAACCCCGGCGTCCACCCCTGATCGGCGACGACGGCCGCGTGCGACTGTCGTTCTCGCGCATCGACACCTACCAACAGTGCTCGCTGCGGTTCCGGTACCGCTACGTCGACCAGTTGCCCGGCAAGACCGCCACCTACCTGTCGTTCGGGACCTCGGTGCACTCGGCGCTGGAACTGTTCCACGAACGGACCCTGTTCGGCATGCCCAGCGAAGAGGACCTGCTGTCGTTCCTCTTCGACCACTGGGACTCCTCGGGGTACGCCAAGGTGTCGCGCGAACGACAGCTCGACGACTACCGCCGCGCCCAGACGGTCCTGCAGCGCTACCACCGACGCGTGGCCGACTCCTATCGTCCGGCGGCCGACACCGAGAAGTGGTTCGAGCTGCCGGTCGGGGACGAGGCCATGGTGGTCGGATCGATCGACCGCGTGGACGTCGACGACGACGGCGACCTCCATGTCGTGGACTACAAGACCGGGAAGCTGCGCGACCGCGAGAAGGTCCGAGGGTCACTCCAGCTGGCCATCTACGCACTGGCCTGCGAGCACCTGTACGGGCGGCTCCCCGCCAGCGTCGCCCTGGACTACGTGGTCGCCGACGTCGAGGTCCGGGTCCCGGTCGCGGAACTGGACCTGGACGGGGCCCGGGCGGCCGTCCGGGACACCGCTCGCGAGATCCTCGCCGAGTCCTTCGAGCCGACCCCCACCCGGTTGTGCGACTGGTGCGACCACCAGTCGGTGTGCCCGGCGTGGGAAGGCGACGGCGCCGGCTACGGCCAGGCGGTGGTGGAACGCGACCGACTTCGCCGGGAACTGCGTCGCGGACTCGGGCGCCTGCGCTCGCTGGAACGGGGCATCGAGCAGTTGGCGGAGGAACTGGACGAGCGCGGCCTGGATCCGGTCGCGCTCGCCGACGCCACCGACCTGCCCGACCGGGCCCCGGACGACGCCGTCCCCGAGGCCGCGGGCTCCTGACCGTTCCCGTGCCACCCCGGACCCGCCCGCCCCACCCGTCCGCCCGACATCCCGAACCGCGTGTCGCCACGTCCCGACGCCGGGGAAGCACGGACGTCGCCCACGCTACGGTGGGCGCGCCACACCAGACCCGACCAGCCGACGAGGACGACGCCATGGGACAGAAGGTCAGCGACTCGGTCCACATCGACGCCAGCCACGACGAGGTCCTGGCCGTCATCCTCGACCTCGAGGCCTACCCCGAGTGGTCCGACGACGTGAAGTCGGTCGAGGTGCTGGAGACCGACGACCAGGGTCGTCCCCACCTGGCTCGCTTCGACGTGGACGCGCGCGTCGCCCAGGTCGACTACGTGCTGCTCTACGACTACGACGCCGACCCCGACGTCGCGTGGGGACTGCACTCGGGCGAGATGCTCACCCAGCTCGACGGGGCCTACGTGCTCGCCGAGGAGTCCGGCGGCACCCGCGTGACCTACAGCCTCGACGTCGACATCGCCATGCCGGTGCCCGGCTTCCTCAAGAAGCGCGCCGCGAAGACCATCCTCGACACCGGCCTGCGTGGACTCAAGGCCCAGGTCGAGGGCTGACCGACACCGCCCACTGGGACGGGGAGGTTCGATGATGCGCTCCGACGAGGAAGCGGCCTACTTCGCCGTCCTGCGGGCTCGCGAGGACCTGACCGACCTCCAACGCTACGACGAGCACCTGCGCGACGAACTGCGCCGACTGGCGCGGTTCACGGCCGAGACCCGGGCGGCCGCCGAGGACGCCCCACGAGGGCTGCGGCGCCGCCTCCGCCACACTGACGACCCGCTCGGCGACGCCGTGCGGTTGCGCCGCGAGGCGGCCGCCGACGAGTTGTCCCGCATGGACGACCGGATCGAGGCCGCGCAGGCCTACGTGCTGGAGTGCGAGGCCGAGCGCGAGCGCCGACGCACCTCGTCCTGACCGAACGGGTCCGGGGTCGGGTCCGACCGGCACCGCACCATCCAGGGAGCACCGATGTACCGGGACGAACCACTCGACGACGAGCAGGAACTGCGCGACCTGCTGGGCGATGACCAGGTCGACCAGGTCGTCGACGACGTGACCGCCCTCGAGACGGCACTGGACGTCCTGCGGCTGCTCCAGGGCTGGGTCGACGACGGGCGCGCGGCTCGGTGGTTGACGACGTCGGCTCGACGCCTCGATGGCCAGACCCCCATCGAGGCCCTGGCGGCCGGCGACACCGATGACGTGGTCGACGCCTGCCGGGGCTACATCGCCGCCCAGGGGTAGCCGATCGGCACGCCTGCATGCACATGACGGCCTGACGGGTGATCCGGGGCCTGGTGGGTGCGCTAGAATGGTCGTTCGCCGTGCTGGCCCGGCCGGACGGCAAACCTCGATCTCCACACGTCGCCACATCTGGAACGGATCCACCCATGCCCACCGCCCGCGTCAAGGTCTTCCACGCCGATCGCGACTTCGGATTCCTCACCGCCGAGGACGGTGAAGAGGTCTACGTGCACCTCGGTGACGTCGCCGGGTCGGGCCTGCGCTCGGGTGACGAGGTCACCTACGAGATGGGCGAGGGCGACGACGGCGCCAAGGCCATCGACGTCGAGGTCGTGCGCGCCGCACCGGAGGACAACCCGGTCGGCCGCACCATCAGCGCCCCGCCCGTCTGGAGCGACCTGCAGGAACGTGACCGCCGACGTCGCCAGAACCGCCGCCGCCGCCGCTGACCGAGCCGTGCCCCGTCCGACCAGGCACCGTGTCGCGGTCGCCACGGCGCCCGGCTCCATCGTCGCGAGCCGTCACCTCGCGGTGACCTCACCGCAGTTGTCGACAGCAGCTCCGGACGTCGACGAGCGCACCGACACGACCACGATCCACCAGCCCGACCGGCCGTGGGACGTGATCGTCTGGGACGATCCGGTCAACCTGATGTCCTACGTCGTGTGGGTGTTCATGCGCGTCTTCCAGTTCACGGAACCGGTGGCCCGCAAGCTGATGCTCGAGGTGCACGAACAGGGTCGGTCGCTGGTGGCGTCCGAACCACGCGAACGAGCCGAGATGTACCTCCAGCAACTGCACGCACACGGCCTGCACGCCACGATCCAACGGTCGCGCTAGCCGACCACGTCCGCCCGACGCGCCAGGAGTCCTCGTGTCCCACCGCCTGGTGTTGCCGGCCGGGACCGTCGCCCTCCTTCGCCACCTTGTCGGCCAACTGGTCACGCTGCACGACCAGGCACCGGCCGACGACCCCGCCTGGCAGCGCCTGTACCCGTCGACCACGGCCGACCCACGGCTGGACCGTGACCTCCGAGACCTGGTCCACCCGGACCTCGTCGACGGGCGACTGGCCGCGTTCGAGGTCGTCGGCGACATCCTGGCCGATGCCGACGGGGAGGGCGTGGACGTCGACCTCGACGACGACCAGGCGGTGGCCCTGTTGGGCGTCGTCAACGACGTCCGGCTCTCCCTGTCGGCCCGGGTCGACCTGCCCGGGCTGGTGGACGACGACGGCGAGTTGCCGGACGACCTGCCCGAGGAGACCGTTGCCGTGGTCGAACTGGTGTCGTGGCTCGCCCTGCTGCAGGATCACGTGCTCGCGTCGCTCGCGCCCGAGTCGCTGGACCATCAGCGCGACATGGTGCGCGCACAGATCGCCGAGGAGGTGCGCAACTCCGCCGCGGACGACGCGTCGGGCGACGCACCGGGCGACAGGGACCCTGACAACCCGCGTGACACCGATGCGCCCGGCGGGGGACGCCGCGACACGACCTCGGACGACGACCCCGGCACTGACCCGCCCGAGCCCGACGCCTGATCGCCCCCCGCGCCCGCACCCGCCACCAGACCACAGCCCACGGAGTCCGCATGCGTACCGCGATCCTCGCCGACGGCACCGTCACCGTGGGGGACCGCCCCGACCCGGTGCCGGGACCGACCGACCTGCTGGTCCGCGTGGCCGGGGCCGGCCTCAACGGGGCCGACCTGCTGCAACGGGCCGGCAACTATCCGGCGCCTCCCGGCGTCCCCGACGACCAGCCCGGTCTGGAATTCGCCGGCGAGGTCGTCGCCATGGGAGACCGGGTGCACGGCCACGAGGTCGGCGACCGCGTGATGGGGATCGTCCCGGGCGCCGCCCAGGCCGAACTGGTCGCGACCCCGGCCGACCTCGCCATGGCGGTGCCGGACGACCTCGATGCGGCCGTCGCCGGCGCGGTGCCGGAAGTGCTGGTCACGGCCCACGACGCGCTGTTCACGCAGGGCTCGCTGGGACTGGGGGACCGGGTGCTGGTGACCGGTGCTGCCGGCGGGGTCGGCACCGCCGCAGTGCAACTGGCCCATGCCGCGGGTGCCACCGTGGTGGCCTCGGCGCGTGGGACCGAGCGGCACGGCGACCTCGCCGGATTGGGTGCGCACGAGGTCGTGACCCCCGACGACCAGGCCGATGCCGGTCCGTTCGACGTGGTGCTGGAACTGGTCGGCGCGCCCAGCCTCGCCGGCCTGACCCGGTCGTTGGCGACCGGTGCCCGGGTCGTGGTGATCGGGGTCGGCGGGGGAGCGCGACTGGAACTGGACCTGCTCCACCTGATGTCGGCCCGGGCACTGGTCCGTGGCTCGACCCTGCGGGCGCGGCCGCTGGCCGACCGGGTCGCCGCGACCAGGCGGGCCGGGACGGCGTTCGCGGCGTTGTGGTCCCGTGACGCCTGGCACGTGCCGGTGGCGGACCGCCACGACCTCGCCGACGTCGGCATCGCCTACGACCGGTTCGCGGCTGGCGGCCACCTGGGCAAGCACCTGCTGGTGCCCTGACACCACCAGCCACGCTGGCCCGACGGAGCCGGGAGCGCAGCGTCGCGCGTCAGTTCCGACGACGTACACGCCGGCGCAGGCTCGCACGCCACAGCAGGAGCACCTGTCCGACGCGACCCAGGCGCGGCGCGACCGACCCGACCAGGGCGTCCACCTCCTCGACCCGGGTCCGGAACGCCACCGCCACGTAGACGGCGCCGACGACGGCGGTCGCGACCACGCCGGCCACGGCGATCGGCCACCCCGCCACCATCCGGCGCACCGCGACCCCCGCCAGGACCGCGGCAACGGTCGGCAGGACCAGCCGACCCCGAGCGCGCCCGCCGATGTGCGGAGCCACGCCCACCCGGTCCACGACCGCACGCCGCAACCGGCGCCATTCGACCCATGCGCCGACGCCGGCCGCGATGGCCAGCCCGACGGCGCCCAGTCGCAGGGCCTGGCCGACGGCATCGCCACGGAGGGACGCGTCCACGGGTCCGAAGGCGGGCAGGCTTCCCGGATCGATCATCGTCACCGCGCCGTCGACGATGCCGAACCGGTCCAGTTGGAGCATCAGGATCGCGCCGACCACGATCGACACGGACACGCGCACCACCGACACGACGGCCGGGGTCCGGGTGTCACCGATCCCGTACAGCAGCGACTGCAACAGGCGCGAGGAGGTGGTCGCCACCAGCCCGAGCGAGAACATCGACAGCACCAGCCAGACCGCCAGTTGTTCGTCGCCGCCGAAGGCACCGGCCCGGAAGAGCAGCCCCACCAGCAGGTCTCCGACGACGACGTAGATGGTCGCGGACCCCACGACCCAGAAGGCCACCCGCGACAACCCGTGGTCGATGCGTCGGTCGATCGTGTCGACGTCGGTGTGGTCCATGGCCGACAGGTCGGGCAACTCGGCCGCGGCCAGGCTCATCCCGAACAGGCTCACGGGCAGCAGGTAGAGCTGCTGGGAGTAGTACAGCAACGAGATCGCTCCGGTCGCCAACAACGACGCCATCAGCACGTCGACGAAGGTGGCCACCTGCACGACGCCGCGGCCGGCCACGACCGGACCCGCCGCTCGCAGGACCCGCCGGACACCCGGCAGGGTCCGGTCCAGGCTCGGTCGCAGGCCCGGCTCGAGCCGGAGCACCGACGGCACCTGCACCAAGACCTGCGCGAGGCCGCCGGCCAGCGTGCCGAACGCGAGTGCCACGGCCAGGCGTTGCAACTGGGACACGCTGGCACCGTCGACCGACAACGGGGGATCCAGCACGAACCACCCGGCCGCGACCAGGGCGGCGATCTGGACCACGTTCCACAGCACCGGGGCGACGTAGGACAGGAAGAAGCGGCGATGGGCGTTCAGGACCCCCAGGCACCATGCCGACACGACCAGCAACCCGATGCCCGGGGTCACGATGCGCATCAGGGTCACGGTCAGCTCGCGCTTGGCGCCGACGAACCCCCACGCGATCAGCGACGTCAGGGGGTCGGCGAACAGGATCGCGACCAACGAGGTCACCCCGGCCGCGACGACCAACAGCCCCAGCACGGCCCCGGCGACCCGTCCGGCCTCCTCGCGCCGACCCTCCGCCAACAACCGCGCGTGGACGGGGATGAAGGACGCGGAGAGGACGCCCTCGCCGAGCAGGTTCTGCATCACGTTCGGGATGCGGAAGGCCGCGTTGAAGGCGTCCGCCACGGCCGACGTGCCGAAGAAGGTGCCGAACACCCGCAACCGGACGAACCCTATGACGCGCGACGCCAGGATCCCCGCCGCGACGAGGTTGGACCCGTGACGCGCCGACTCGGCACTCGAACCGGAGTTCGTTTCGGGGGTCGTTTCGGGGGTCGGGGTGGAACTGGTCACCTGGGGGTCTCCACGGGCGGCATGCGCCACGCCCGCGGGAAGCGTAGGGCGGCCACCCACCGGCGACGGACCAGCGGCGTCAGTCCGCCCATGCCGGCACGCTGTCCGTGAGGTCGAACTCCAGCCGCTCGAAGGTCTCGACCGCCGAGCGCGGCACCCCGTGGTGGGCGAGGTCGGCGAGGTCGTCGTCCAGCGGGACGTCCAGGGTCAGGGTCGCCAGGTGGCGGTACAGCAAGGCGTCGTCGCGGTGCGCGGCCAACGTCTCGGCCAGCCGAGCGGCACCACGGACCGTGACGTCCCAGTCGCCGGGATCTGCGGGGATGTCCTCGAGGTGGCCCCAGCGCGACAACAGGGTTGCAACCGTCTTGGCCCCGAAGCCCTTCAGCCCGGGGATGCCGTCCGCGGTGTCGCCCACCAGTGCGAGGTAGTCGGGCACGGAGGTCGGGCGGACGCCGAGGCGCTCGATGACCCCGTCCTCGTCGAATTCGCGGTTGCGCATGCGGTCGACCTGCACGATCCGGTCGCCGCGCACGACCTGGCCGAGGTCCTTGTCGACCGTCATCACCCGGACCTGGTCGACCTCGTCGACCCACCGCACCGCTCCCGTCCCCAGGGCGTCGTCGGCCTCCCACCGGTCCATCGACCACACGGTGATGCCGAGTGCGGACACGGCCTCCTCCACCAGGTCGAACTGGTCCAGCAGGGCCTGCTCGACCCCACTGCCGTCCTTGTAGGCCGGGAACTCCTCGTTGCGCCACGACTCGATCGGGTTGTCGAACGCCACGGCGAGATGCGTGACGGCCTCGTCGGGGTCGCCGAGCAGCGCCAGCATGGACCGCGACAGGCCGACGGTCGCCTTGACGTCGCGACCACCGGCCTCCCGCGACGGCCCGGGGGAGTAGTGGGCCCGGAACAGTTCGAAGGTCCCGTCGACGAGGTGCAGGCGCATGGGGTGTCTCCCGGTCCGAGGATCCTCGACGATAGGCGCGACCGCGTCGGGCCGGCGGCAGGCGGGCGTGGGTCGGGGCCGTCGCACCCGGGGTCTGGACGGGTGGAAGGGCCCCGACGACCCGACCAGGGTGCGCGACGGCTGCCGCTGCCGGCTCACCTACCGGGGCTGTCGCGGTCGCTTGTTAGGGTGGTCGCATGACCGACAACACCTCGCCGCCGCGCACCCTCGGGCCGTCACGCTGGATCCTGCCGGCGCCGGAGTCGGCGGACGAGCACGGGGTCATCGGGGTCGGCGCCGATCTCGCGCCGGCGACGCTGGTCGAGGCCTACCGGAACGGGATCTTCCCGTGGCCGCACGACGACCTGCCACTGCCGTGGTTCTCCCCGGACCCACGGGGCGTGCTCGACGTCCACGCCGCGCACGTCTCCCGTTCGCTGCGGTCGCGACTGCGCCGCAGTGGTTGGACGACCACGGTCGACCACGACTTCGACGGGGTCGTGACCGCCTGTCGGGATCGACCGGGGGAAGGGACCTGGATCACCACCCAGATGGTGGACGCCTACCGGGACCTGCACGACCTGGGCTGGGCGCACAGCCTGGAGGTGTGGGACGACGATCGCCTGGTCGGTGGCATCTACGGCCTGCTGGTCGGCGGGGTCTTCACCGGCGAATCGATGTTCCACCGCACGACCGACGCCTCCAAGGTGGCCCTCGTCGACCTGCTCAACCGGCTGGCCCTGGCCGGGGGCGTCCTGCTGGACGTGCAGTTGACCACTCCCCACCTGCGCTCGATGGGGGCCCGAGACGTGGCCCGCGACTGGTTCCTGGACCTCCTGATGGCCGTCCGTGACCACGACGTTCGGCTGCGGCTCGATCGGCTCGACGTCGACCGGCTGGCGTGACCACGGTCCCGACCTGCCGGGACATGTGCCCGTGGCGCACGGCGGTGGCCACCCAGCGACGATCTCGCCCGGCATCGCCCGGACGAATGTGGCACCATGGGGGCAGCCCGCCGAGTCCGGCACCGGCCACCTCACCTGCCCGACGCGTCGTGACGCCCGTGGGCCCGTCCGGGTCTCGCCGTCCGCGTTTGTGGCATGCGACACAAGGTTGCACCGATGACCGCCACCACCACGCCGACCACCGACGACTTCAAGGTCGCCGACATCGACCTCGCCCCGTCCGGGCGCACCGGCATCCTGCTGGCCGAGAAGGAGATGCCCGGCCTCATGGCCCTGCGGGATCGCTTCGCCGACAGCCAGCCGCTGGCCGGTGCCCGCATCGCCGGGTGCCTGCACATGACCATCCAGACTGCCGTCCTCATCGAGACCCTGCAGGCGTTGGGTGCCGACGTCCGCTGGTCGTCGTGCAACATCTTCTCGACCGAGGACCACGCCGCGGCCGCGGTCGCCGCCGCCGGCACCCCCGTGTTCGCCTGGAAGGGCGAGACCGAGGAGGAGTACGAGTGGTGCATCCGCCAGAGCCTCGACTTCGGGGACGGCAAGGGCCCCAACCTCCTGCTGGACGATGGCGGCGACCTGACCGCGTTGGTCCACGACGAGTACTCGGAACTGATCCCCGACATCCTGGGGGTCTCCGAGGAGACCACGACCGGCATCAAGACCCTGCGCCAGTTCCAGAAGGCCGGGACCCTGCGGATGCCAGCCATCAACGTCAACGACTCGGTGACCAAGTCCAAGTTCGACAACCTCTACGGCTGCCGTGAGTCCCTGATCGACGGGATCAAGCGGGCCACCGACGTCATGATCGCCGGCAAGCGGGCGGTCGTGTGCGGGTACGGCGACGTCGGCAAGGGCTGCGTGCAGGCACTGGCCGGCATGGGCGCCACCGTCGTGGTGACCGAGATCGACCCGATCAACGCCCTGCAGGCCGCGATGGAGGGGTACCGCGTGGTGCTGCTCGACGACGTCATCGACGACGTCGACATCGTCATCACCGCGACCGGCAACGACGACATCCTGACGCTCGACCACATCCTGGCCCTCAAGGACCACGCGATCGTCGGGAACATCGGCCACTTCGACACCGAGATCCAGACCACCGCGCTGCGCGAGTTCGAGTGGACCAGCGTCAAGCCGCAGGTCGACCTCGTCCACCTGCCCAACGGCAACAGCATCATCCTGCTGGCCGAGGGGCGACTGCTCAACCTCGGCTGCGCGACCGGCCACAGCTCGTTCGTGATGTCCACGTCGTTCACCAACCAGGTGCTGGCCCAGCTCGAGTTGTGGAACAACCACGCCGACTACAAGAACGAGGTCTACGTGCTGCCCAAGCACCTCGACGAGGAGGTCGCGCGACTCCACCTCGAGAAGGTCGGCGCCAAGCTGACCGTGCTGACCGACAAGCAGGCCGACTACCTGGGCGTCGACGTCGACGGCCCGTACAAGGACGACTCGTACCGGTACTGACCCACCGGTCGGCCACGCCGGCCCCGGGGCGCGGCATCCATCGCGCTCCCTGACCATCCTCCGGGCGACCCTCCACGGGTCGCCCGGAGCGATGTCGGGGCCGGGTCCGGTGCCCCGACTCTGCCGCCGCCGGCCGGTCTCGATAACGTCGGACGCTGACCACGACCCCGAGGTGCTCGTGACCACCCCCGAACAGGATGACGACCAGCTCCTCCCGCGGCCATGGCCGCACAGCGACCGCTTCGTGCCGCGGACCTTCGTGCAGCCGGTCCTGTCGTTCATGCGCATCGAGGCGGCCAGCGGCATCCTGTTGCTGGCCGCGGCGCTCATCGCGATCGTGTGGGCCAACTCGCCGTTCGGGGAGTCCTACTTCCGGTTGTTCGAGTCGACCATCGAGATCAGCTTCGGGGGCTTCCACTTCCACCACCTCAGCGAACTGACGGTCCAGGAGTGGATCAACGACGCCGCGATGGTCGTGTTCTTCTTCGTGGTCGGGCTCGAGATCAAGCGCGAGGTGATGGTCGGGGAACTGCGTGACGCCAAGGCCGCGGCGCTGCCGGCACTGGCCGCGTTCGGTGGCATGGTCGTCCCGGCCGCGATCTACCTCGCCTTCAACCTGGGCACCGACTTCTCCCACGGCTGGGGGATCCCGATGGCGACCGACATCGCCTTCGCCCTGGGCGTGGTGTCGATGGTCGGGTCGCGGGTGCCGGTCGGGGCCAAGCTGTTCCTGCTGGCGCTGGCGATCGTCGACGACGTGGGGGCGATCCTGGTGATCGCGGTCGTCTACACCACCGAACTGTCGATGGTGTGGCTGCTGGCCGGCGTCGCGGGCCTGGTCGTGATCTGGCTGATGGGGCGGGCCGGGCTCCGCAACCTGCCGGCCTACCTGGTGGTCGGGGTGTTCGTGTGGCTGGCGATCCTGGAGTCCGGGGTGCACGCGACGATCGCCGGTGTCGCGATCGCCCTGCTGACGCCGGTCAGTTCGTACTACGACCCCCGCAAGTTCGCCGATCGGGCCACGACGCTGGTGAACCGGGTCGACGACTACCTGCCCGACGCCAACAGCCTGCGCGAGGTCGACCACAACGCCACCGAGCGGGTGTCCAGCCTGCTCTACGACCTGCGCCGCCTGAGCAACGAGACCTTGTCGCCCCTGGATCGCCTCGAACACCGGCTCGCGCCATGGTCGTCGTACCTCATCGTCCCGTTGTTCGCGTTGGCCAATGCCGGCGTCGCGATCGAACTGGGATCGCTGGGCGAACTGGCGCGTGAGCCCGTGACCCTGGGGGTCGCGCTGGGGTTGCTGGTCGGGAAGGCAGTCGGCGTGTTCGGCTTCGCCTGGCTGGCCGTGCGACTGGGCTGGGGCAGGTTGCCGCGCTTCACGACCTGGACCCACGTGCTCGGCTTGTCGTTCCTAGCCGGGATCGGCTTCACCGTGGCGCTGTTCGTGGCGTCGTTGGCCTTCGAGGTCCCCGCCGCCGCCGACGCGGCCAAGATCGGCATCTTCGGCGGTTCGCTGGTGGCTGGCCTCGTCGGCTTCGCGATCCTGCGCTGGTTCTCACCGTCGCGCGAGGACCTGGACGCCGACCACGACTACCGCGTCGACACCGAGCAGGCCGCACCGGCCTGATCCACGCATCCGTCCCGCCCCGCGATCGTGCGCTGGGCGGGCGACGCCGGACTCGACGCCGCCCGTCGTCTACTATCACGGTCGTAGTGGAAGCGACGGTTCCGCGTCGCTGCACCGCACACCCTCGTGGGATCGTGGATGGACCGGCCTCGCCGTGACTATGCTCCGACCACGGCGGGCCCCCTCGGACGGTGTCCACACACCAGCAGCACCACTCGCCCGACCCGTGCATGACACCAGATCCAGGAGAAGCCATGAAGAAGTCCACACGCTGGGGGGCCGTCGTGGCCGCCGCGGCCCTCGTGTTCGCCGCCTGCAGCGACGCGCCCGACGAAACCGCCACGGACGAGCCCACCACCGCGGTCACCACCGACCCCGCGATGTCGGAGTCGGCGGCCCCGACCGAGACCGGCTCGATGTCGGAGTCCATGGCTCCGACCGAGTCCGGGACCGCGGTCGACGGGTCCGACGTGACGGCCTGCATGCTGACCGACACCGGTGGTGTCGACGACCGTTCGTTCAACCAGACCTCCTACGACGGCATCACCCGCGCAGAGGATGAACTGGGGATCTCGTCGCAGCTGTTGGAGTCCAACACCGAGGCGGACTACGAGCCCAACATGAACACCTTCGTCCAGGGTGACTGCACCATCATCGTCCCGGTCGGCTTCGCCCTGGACCCGGTCACCGCCGCTGCCGCCGAGGCGAACCCCGACCAGTTGTTCGCCATCGTGGACGTCGACTTCGCCGAGTTCGATGCCGACGGCAACTACGTCGGCGACGTCACCTTCGACAACGTCAGCGAGCTCACGTTCGCCACCGACGAGGCCGCGTTCCTCGCCGGCTACGTCGCGGCCGCGATGACCGAGACCGGCACGGTCGGCACCTACGGCGGCCTGCCCTTCCCGACCGTCACCATCTTCATGGACGGCTTCCTGGCCGGCGTGCGGCACCACAACGCCGAGAAGGGCACCGACGTGGAGGTGCTGGGCTGGGACGGCGACCCGGAGAGCGGCACGTTCACCGGGGACTTCGAGTCCCAGGACAACGGTCGCAACGTGACCGACCAGATGCTCGCCGAGGGTGCCGACATCATCATGCCGGTCGCCGGTCCGGTCGGACTCGGCTCGGCAGCCGCGCTCCGCGAGAGCGCCGCGGACGACTACCTGATCTGGGTGGACACCGATGGCTTCGTCTCGGCCCCGGAGTACGGCGACCTGATGCTGACCTCCGTGCAGAAGAAGATGGACATCGCCGTCTTCGACGCCATCCGCAGCGTCGCGGACGGCTCGTTCGAGGGTGGGCTCTACACCGGCACGCTCGAGAACGAGGGTGTCGACATCGCCCCGTTCCACGACTTCGAGTCCGCCGTCCCGGCCGAGCTGACGTCGGAGCTCGACGCACTGCGCGAGGGGATCATCGCGGGCGACATCTCCGTGTCCTCCGCCGACTACCCGGCGTGACACCACCTCGTTGACCCGGCGACGGGCACCCGCACTCCGGTGCGGGTGCCCGTCGCCGGTTCCGGGGCGTCGTGGATCGCTAGGGTTCGGCGACGGGGCACGACCGGTGCACGCGGGGGACTCGCGCTGCACCGCGCCAGCGAAGGGACGCACCGTGGAACTGGAACTGCGAGGCATCACCAAGCGCTTCCCCGGCGTGATCGCCAACGACCACGTCGACCTGCGCGTGACCGATGGCGAGATCCACGGCCTGCTGGGCGAGAACGGGGCCGGCAAGTCGACCCTGATGAACATCCTGTACGGGCTCTACTCCGCCGACGAGGGCGAGATCCTGATCGACGGGTCGCCGGTCGAGCTCGATGGTCCGGCCGACGCCATCGCCGCGGGCATCGGCATGGTCCACCAGCACTTCATGCTGGTCCCGGTCTTCACCGTGGCCGAGAACATCACCCTGGGGACGGAGATGGTGCGTCCGGGCGGCAGGCTTGACCGATCAGCTGCCGACGACGCCGTCCGGGAGTTGTCGGTTCGCCATGGCCTGCCGGTCGAACCCGACGCGGTCGTCGAGAACCTGCCGGTGGGCCTGCAGCAACGGGTCGAGATCCTCAAGGCCCTGTACCGCGACGCCCAGTTGCTGATCCTCGACGAGCCCACCGCCGTGCTGACGCCACCGGAGGCCGACGACCTGTTCGAGGCCATGGCCAGCCTCCGTGACGACGGTCGCTCACTGGTGTTCATCTCCCACAAGCTGCGCGAGCACCGCGCCATCGCCGACCGGATCAGCGTGCTGCGCCGCGGCAGGATCGTCGGGACGGCCGACCCCCGGGAGGCCAGCGAACAGGAGCTGGCCGACCTGATGGTGGGCCGCCCGGTCGACCTGGTGGTCGACAAGACACCGTCGGCCGCGGGCGACGTCGTCCTGGAGGCCCGCGGCCTGGGCGTCGTCGACGACGAGGGCTCACCGTTGTTGACCGACGTCGACCTGGCCGTCAGACGAGGCGAGATCGTGGCCGTGGCCGGGGTCGAGGGCAATGGCCAGGGCACGCTGGTGGCCTGCGTGACCGGACTGCGATCACCCGACAGCGGTTCCGTCACCCTGCGTGGGACCGACCTGTCCGCGACCTCGCGGGTCGACCTGCTCCGCGGCGGCATCGGCCACGTCCCCGAGGACCGCAACCGCGACGGCCTGGTGGGCCCGATGTCGATCGCCGAGAACCTGATCCTGGACCACTGGGACGCCGAGCCCTACGCCAGCCGCGGCCTGCTGCAGTTCGCGACCATCCGCCGCCATGCCGACGAGGCCGTCGAGGCCTACGACATCCGGACCCCCTCGTCGGCCACCTCCGCCGGATCGCTGTCCGGCGGCAACCAGCAGAAGGTGGTGGTGGCCCGCGAGTTCGACAAGGACAACGACCTGCTGGTGGCGGCCCAGCCGACCCGCGGCGTGGACGTGGGATCGATCGAGTACATCCACAAGCGGATCGTCCAGGAACGCGACGGCGGGACGGCGGTCCTGATCGTGTCGTCGGAACTGGACGAGGTGCTGGCCCTGGCGGACCGCGTGGCCGTCATGTTCCACGGCCGCCTGATGGGCCCGTTCGACATGCCCATCGACAAGTCGGCGATCGGCCAGATGATGGCCGGGGCCGACCCCGCCGACATCCTGGGCGACCGGCCGGCGACCCCGGACGGGCCGACGGCCGACGTCGACGCCATCGACGAGGAGCAGTCATGACCGACGGATCGCCGCAGCCCGCCCCCGACGCCGACGACGAGGTCCGCCGCCTGGAGCAGGAACGCGCGGCCGTGGTCGACCAGGACGTCCGTCGCACGACCGGTGACGAGACCCTGGTCCAGCGACTGGTCGACGCCGTCACCGGCCCCAACGTCGTGGTGACGCTGCTGGCGATCGTGCTCGCCCTGGTGATCGGCGCGGTGCTGATCGCGGTCTCGGATGCCGAGGCCAGGACGTCGCTCGCCTACGTCTTCGCCCGACCGGGTGACTTCTTCGGTGCGGCCTGGACGGCCATCAGTGACTCCTACGGTGCCCTCGCCAAGGGCGCGGTGGGGTCGCGCAACGGCATCACCGAGTCGTTGTTGGCGGCGACGCCCCTGATCCTGACCGGGTTGGCGGTCGCGTTGCCGTTCCGGGCCGGGCTGTTCAACATCGGCGGCGAGGGCCAGGTCATCGCCGGTGGCATGGTCGCGAGCTGGGTCGGCTTCTCGGCGAGCGGCCTGCCCCTGGTGGTCCACCTGCCGCTCGCCCTGGCGGCCGGCATCGTCGGCGGTGCCCTGATGGGGTGGATCCCCGGTGTGCTCAAGACCCGGACGGGTGCCCACGAGGTCATCACCACGATCATGCTCAACAACATCGCCCGCATCGCCCTGAGTTACGCGTTGACCAGCGCGATCTTCCTGGGGCCCAACAACGTCAACCCCCGCGGATTGTCCGTCCCGGACAGCGCGCGCCTTCCCCGACTGTTCGATTCCCGACTGAACGCGGGCATCATCGTCGCGATCGTGGCCGCGATCCTGCTGTACTACCTGATGGAGCGTTCGTCGCGTGGGTTCGAGATCGAGGCCGTCGGACTCAACCCGCACGCCGCCAGCAGCGCCGGGATGTCGGTCGCACGCGCCACGATCTTCACCCTGGCCGGGGCCGGTGCGTTGGCCGGCCTCGCCGGTGCGGTCCTGGGACTGGGCGTGGCCGCCGGGGGGATCACCACCGGCTTCTCGGCCGGGGTGGGCTTCGACGGCATCACCGTGGCGTTGTTGGGTCGTGCTCGCGTGCCGGGAACGGTGGCGGCCGGGCTGCTCTTCGGTGCCCTGTCGATCGGTGGCCGCGCCATGCAGGCCCAGGCCGGGATCAACCTCGACCTGGTCGGGGTCCTGCAGGCGCTCATCATCCTGTTCGTGGCTGCCCCCGCGCTCGTCCAGGCCCTGTTCCGGTTGAAGCGAGCCCGGCCGGGGGTCACGCCCGGCATGACGGCCGGGGAGTCGGCATGAACCCGCATGTCACCCGGTCCCGTCGCTTCGGCGTGGTCGCCGCCGTCCTCGGCGCACTCGTCATCGGGTTCTTCGCGTTGCCCAACGCCGGAGTCATCACCGAGGTCAGCCTCGAGTCGCGGCTGGCCGGTGCCGACGGGTCACGCATCGGCTCGATCGACGTCCCGATCCTGGTCGTCACGCTGCTGATCGGCCTGGCGGTGCTGGCCCTGGCGGCACTGCTCCTGACGGTGCGGCTCCCCGACCACGTCAACGTGGTCGGTGGCGCCGCGGTCGGGTTGTTCGTCGTCGCGTTCCTGCTGTGGGCCGCACGCGGGGACACGTTGTTCGCGGTCGACCTGGCCCGGTTGTCACTTCGCTCCGCCGTCCCCCTCACACTGGGCGCCCTGGCCGGCGTCCTGTGTGAACGGGCCGCGGTCGTCAACATCGCCATCGAGGGCCAACTGCTTGCCGGCGCCTTCACCGCGGTCGTGGTGGCCTCGGTGACGGCGAGCCCCATGGCCGGTGCCGGGGCGGGGATCCTGGGGGGCGTGGTGATCGCGGCCATGCTCGGGCTGTTGAGCATCAAGTTCTCCACCGACCAGATCGTGGCCGGGGTGGTCCTGATCGTGTTCGCGGCCGGGTTGACGTCGTTCCTGGCGTCCCAGTGGTTGTCGACCAGTCCGGAGATGAACAGCCCGGCGACGTTCTCGGCCGTGGAGATCGCCGGGCTGTCCTCCATCCCGGTGCTCGGGCCGATCCTGTTCGACCAGTCGCTGCTCGTGTACGCCACGCTCGTGGCGGTCGTCGGGCTCCAGGTGGCGATCTTCCGCACCCGCTGGGGGCTGCGCCTGCGTGCGGTGGGTGAGCATCCCAAGGCCGCCGACACCGTCGGGATCAACGTGTCCCGGACGCGTTGGCTGGCCGTGTTGGCCGGCGGGGTCCTGGCCGGGTTGGGCGGGGCCTTCCTGTCGATCGACGCGGCCTCGTCGTTCACCGAGGACATGTCAGCCGGAAAGGGCTTCATCGCGCTGGCCGCGATGTTGGCGGGTCGCTACAACCCGCGCGGCGCGTTCGGTGCGGCGATGCTGTTCGGCCTGGCCGAGGCCTCCGCGCGGGCGCTGCAGGGGTTCGATGTCGGGATCCCGTCGCAGTTGCTGCTGGCGATCCCGTACGTGGTCACCATCATCGTGGTGTCCGGGCTGATCGGCCGCCTGCGCATTCCCGGCGCCTCCGGCCAGCACTACGCCACCGAGTAGCCGGGGCCTGCACCGACCCCCACCCAGTGGTCCTCCGGTCCGCCCTGTCCGACGTCCTGTCCGACTGCTGCCGGAGTGGTCACGCCGGGCCGCCACGACGTACCGTCACCCGTCCCGCGTTCCTGCCACCGCCGAGGCCCTGCCATGCCCGCCCAGACCGACCTCCCCGACCTCCCCGTTCCCGCCACGTTGTTGCCGAGCGACGGTCGCTTCGGCTGCGGCCCGACCAAGGTCCGGGTCGAGGCGTTGGAGGCACTGGCCGCCACCGGCGCGGACCTGTTGGGCACCTCGCACCGCAAGCCGGCCGTCAAGGCCCAGGTCGCCCGGCTGCGCGCCGCCATCGCCGACCTGTTCGACCTGCCGGACGGCTACGAGGTCCTGCTGACGATGGGTGGCGCCACCGCCTTCTGGGACGCCGCCACCTTCGGGATCATCCGGCAACGGTCCCGTCACTACGTCTTCGGGGAGTTCTCCGGGAAGTTCGGCGCGGCGACCGCCGGTGTCCCGTTCCTGGATGACCCGGACCTGGTCGACTCGCCGGTCGGCACGGTCCCCGCCGTCACGGCAGCTCCCGACGACGTCGACGTGCAGGCGCTGACCCACAACGAGACCTCGACCGGCGCGATGATGGTGCCGGTCCGCGGCGACGACCACAGCCTGGTGCTGGTGGACGCGACGTCGGGCGCGGGCGGACTGCCGGTCGACCTCACGCAGGTCGACGCCTACTACTTCTCGCTGCAGAAGGGGTTCGCGTCCGAGGGCGGCCTGGCCGTGGTCATCGCCTCGCCGGCCCTGCTCACCCGGATCGAGGAGGTGGCGGCGTCCGACCGCTGGATCCCCCCGTTCCTGTCGCTGGCGACCGCCGTGGCCAACTCCCGCAAGGAACAGACCTACAACACCCCCGCCATCGCCACGGTGTTCCTGGCGGCCGAGCAGACCGAGTGGATGCTGGCCCAGGGTGGCCTCGACGCGATCGTGGCGGACCAGGCTGACAAGGCGGGGCTGGTCTACGGCTGGGCGGCCGAGCGCGACTGGGCGACCCCGTTCGTGGCCGACGAGGACGACCGTTCGCTGGTCGTGGCCACGATCGACCTCGATGACGCCATCGACGCCGACGTGGTCAACGCCGTGCTCCGCGACAACGGGATCCTGGACACCGACAGCTACCGCAAGCTCGGTCGCAACCAGCTCCGGATCGGCATGTTCCCCGCGATCCCCGCCAGTGACCTGCAGGCCTACACCGCCTGCGTCGACTGGATCGTCGACCACCTCTGACTCGAGCACCGTCCTCGCGTGCGGCCTCAACTCTGCGACCGCGCGTGAACGCACCAACAGGCTGCCTGGACGTTGCGAGCGCAGCGGGCAACTCCAACGTGCCCGAGCGGGAGCGAGGACACGCGCGGAGAGGGGACGCGCTAGCGAACGTGCAGGCATCCTTCGAGCTCGCTGCCGGCGTCGTGGCCGTAGGCGGTCGTGAAGCGGTCGAGGAAACTGGTCCGCTCGAGCCCGTACTCCTGGGTGCCGACGTGTTCCAGCACGTAGGTGGCCGTCAAGGACCCGACCTGGGCACACCGCTCGACCCCCAAGCCCCACGACAGCGCGGCGAGGAACCCGGCACGGAACCCGTCGCCGACGCCGGTGGGATCGGTGCGGCGCCGTTCCTGGACCGTGGGCACGGCCAACTGGTCCTGGCCCTCGCGGTCCACCAGGCACCCGTCGGCACCCACGGTGGTGATCCGCATCCCGACGCGCGACAGCACCTCGGCGTCGTCCCAGCCGGTCTTGCGCTCCAGCAACGACTTCTCGTAGTCGTTGGTGACCAGGATCGAAGCACCGTCGACCAGCGTCCGCACGTCGCTGCCGGGCATCCGGGCGATCTGCTGGCCGGGGTCGGCGACGAAGTCGATGCCGGCGTCGCGGCACTCGCGGGTGTGGCGCAGCATCCCGGTCGGGTCGTTGGGTGACACCACGACCAGGTCCAGTCCGCCGAGCCGGTCCGCGATGGGGGCCAGTTCGATGAAGCGAGCCTCCTCCATCGCGCCGGTGTAGAACGACGCGATCTGGTTCTGGTCGTCGTCGGTGGTGCACAGGAACCGCGCGGTGTGGCGCAGGTCCGACACGTGCACCGAGTGGGTGTCGACCCCGTGCCGATCAAGCCACGAGCGGTAGTCGGCGTCGAAGTCCTCGCCGACCGCCCCGACCAGCACGGGCCGGACGCCGAACTGGGCCAGCCCGAAGGCGATGTTGGCACCGGTCCCGCCTCGGCGGACCTCCAGTTCGTCGACCAGGAACGACAGCGAGATCCGTTCGAGCTGGTCGGGGACCAACTGCTCGCTGATCCGACCCGGGAAGGTCATCAGGTAGTCGGTCGCGATCGACCCGGTGACGGCAATGCGCAAGGCGTCCTCGACGGTGGGGAGCGCGGCCACGGTAGCCCACCCTCCGGTGTCGTTCCGCCGCCCGACGCCACCGCCAGCGCGATAGGCGCACCCGGCCATGGGCGCGGTGGTCCCCGGCGTCGAGTCCGTCGTAGGCTGGCGGTGCCGGTCAACGAGGATCGGCACCCGCCGCGTCCCCGTGCGCGGTGCCGACCACGGCGTGGCCGGCACCCACGGACCTCGGTGCTCCACCCGTGCGGTGGCGACCGGGACGGCGGTGACCTGCAAGGACCTCCATGCCCAAAGACGTGCCCGCCACCGCGCCCACCGACGTCCTTGGCACCCTCCGTGGCCACCTGCTGGTCGACGGCTTCGACATGGTGCTGGACCTCGACGCGAGCCAGGGATCGAGGTTGGTCGACCAGCGCGACGGCACGTCCTGGCTCGACATGTTCTCGTTCTTCGCCTCCAACGCGCTGGGCATGAACCATCCCGTGTTCAGCGAACCCGAGGTGCGCGAACGTCTGTTGCGGGCGGCCATCCACAAGCCGTCGAACAGCGACGTCTACAGCGACGTGCAGGCCGACTTCGTGTCGTCGTTCGAACGCGTGCTGGGCGTGGCGGAACTGCCGCACCTGTTCCTCATCGAGGGCGGCGCCATGGCGGTCGAGAACACGCTCAAGGCGGCCTTCGACCGGCACTCCCGCCGCGGCGAGGCCGCCGGCCACGGGGACGACCCGGGCTCGATCGCCCACCTCCAGGGCGCCTTCCACGGCCGCTCCGGGTACACGATGAGCCTGACCAACACCGACCCGGCCAAGACCGCCCGGTTCCCGGGCTTCGACTGGCCACGCCTGCCCACGCCGGCGTTGCAGTTCCCCCTGGACGAGCACGCCGACGCCAACCTCGCCGCCACCGACGATGCGCTGGCCCGGGCGGCCGAGGTGTTCGCCGCCGACCCCCACGGGATCGCGGCCTTCATCGCCGAACCCATCCAGGGCGAGGGCGGCGACCGCCACCTGTCCGCGCGCTACCTCCAGGGCATGCAGGCACTGTGCCACGACCACGATGCGCTGTTCATCCTCGACGAGGTCCAGACCGGCGTGGGCATCACCGGCACGCCGTGGGCGCACCAGCAACTGGGGCTGGAACCGGACCTGGTGTCGTTCGGCAAGAAGACCCACGTGTGCGGCGTCATGGCTGGCCGCCACGTCGACGACATCGACGACAACGTCTTCCGCGTCTCCAGCAGGATCAACTCGACCTTCGGCGGTGGGCTGGCCGACATGGCCCGTGCCAGCGTCATCTTCGACGTCATCGAGCGCGACAACCTGATCGCCAACGCCGCCAAGATGGGCGACCACCTCCAGCAACGCCTGGACGAACTGGCCGACGCCCACACCGAGGTCTCCAACGCCCGTGGTCGCGGCCTGTTCTGTGCCGTCGACCTGCCCGACGGCGCCCGGCGCGACGCCGTCGTGGGCCACCTGTTCAGGCACGAACACGTGATCGCGCTGGGCTGTGGCACCCGCTCGATCCGGTTCCGTCCGACGCTGACCGTGGGCATCGAGGAACTGGACGCGGCCGTCGACGCCCTCGACCGGTCCGTGGCCGCCACCGCCTGAACCGACCCCCTCCACCACGTTGCCGGCGACGTTCGCGTGCCGCCGAGTCCCGAACCTCCAGGAGCACCCCATGTTCACCTCCCTGATCGACGGCCACGCCGCTGACGGCCCCACCTCCCTCACGTCGTTCAATCCGGCGAACCTCGACGACGAACTGGGGACGGCATCACTGGCGGACGCCGCCACCTTCGCGCGCGCGGCCGAGGTGGCCCACGACGCCCAGCGTGCCTGGTCCGCGGTCCCGGCCCCCATCCGCGGGGTCGCCATCGAGCGGCTGGGTCGGTTGTTCGAGTCCAACAAGCAGGCCCTGGCGGAACTGGTGACGCGCGAGATCGGCAAGCCCCTGCCCGAGTCCCTGGGCGAGGTCCAGGAGGCCATCGACACCTGCATCTACTTCGCGGCCGAGGGTCGACGCCTGTACGGCCAGACCGTCCCCAGCGAGATGCCGTCCAAGCACCTGTCGACCTATCGCGTGCCGGTCGGGACGATGGCGATCGTGACCGCGGGCAACTTCCCGGTCGCGGTGCCGAGTTGGTACATCGTGCCGGCACTGGTGGCGGGCAACGCGATCGTGTGGAAGCCGGCCGAGTACACGCCGGCCATCGCGGACGCGTTCACGCGCCTGGTCCACGCCGCCGGCATCCCGGCCGGCGTGTTCGCCATGGTGCTGGCGGACGGACCGGCGACGGGGGAGGGGCTCGAACTGGCGCTGGAGGCCGGCCACCTCGCCAAGGTCGGCTTCACCGGGTCGTCCACGGTCGGGCGGGGCATCGCCGAACTGTGCGGCCGCCACCTGGTCAGCCCGACCCTGGAACTGGGCGGCAAGAACCCCCTGGTCGTGATGGACGACGCTGACCTCGACCTGGCGGTGGAGGGTGCACTCTTCTCGGGCTTCGGCACCGCCGGCCAACGGTGCACCTCACTGGGCGTGGCGATCGTCCACGAGGCGGTTGCCGACGAGTTCCTGTCCCGCTTCACCGCCGCCGTGGAGTCCGCGGCGGTCGGTGATCCGACCCGCGACGTGCTGTACGGGCCGATGATCAGCGAGCGCTTCGCCACCAACTTCGAGAAGTGGCTCGACCACGTCCAGCCCCATCACGAGGTGTCGGGGTCGACCGGCCAGGGCCGGATCACCAGCGGCAACCCGCGCGAGGGCTTCGTCGGTGACCCGTCGATCGGGGTCTACGACCACCCGACGATCGTGTCGGGGGTCACGATGGACGACGTGCTGTACCAGGAGGAGACCTTCGGGCCGATCGTGTCCGTGATGACGACCGACTCACTGGACGACGCCATCGCCAAGGCCAACGGCCACGGATACGGCCTGAGTTCGGCGATCTACACCACCGACGCCGCGACCGCCTACGCCTTCCGCGAGGGCGTGTCCGCCGGGATGCTGTCGATCAACAACTCGACGTCCGGCGCCGAGGCGCACCTGCCCTTCGGCGGCAACGGCAAGTCCGGCAACGGGGCGCGCCAGTCGGGCATGTGGGTGCTGGACCAGGTGACCCGCTGGCAGTCCATGAACTGGGACTGGTCCGGCCGGCTCCAGAAGGCCCAGATGGACGTCGCCACCATCGACGCCGACCTCGACTTCACCATCTGACCGCCTCCGGGCAGCGAAGCGAGGGCAGGCGTCACGCGGCCAAGAACGAGCGCAGCGAGTTTCTTGAACCTGCCTGAGCGAAGCGAGGGCAGGCGTCAGCGGTTGCGGAGGAAGCGCTCGAGTTCCTCGGCGATCTGGTCACCGGTCGGCAGCGGTCCTTCCAAGCCGGTGTCCTCGGCGGCATCGGCGTCGTAGGCACCCTCCAGCGCGCTGATGTGGCTGGTCACCTCGGTGGACTCGGATGCGGCGTCGGCCAGGCGATCGGAGTGCTGCAGTGCCTCCTGGTCGAGTTCGTCGAGGTCCACCGCCATGCCGAGGTGCTCACCGAGGCGTCGCAACAGCATCGCGGCCGCGGCGGGGTAGTCGCCGGCGACGTAGTGCGGGATGCGGGCCCACATGCCGAGCGTGCGCACGCCGACGGCACTGAGCGTGATCTCCAGGATCACCTGGGCGGAGCCGGGCACCACCATCTTCTCGTGGGCTCGACCGAAGCGCACCAGCAGGGACTCGTCGTTGCTGGTCGTGGTCACCCGCACCGGGCGGGTGTGGGGGACCGGCCCCGGCACCGAGCCCAGGCCGACGTAGTCCTCCAGGCCCACGGCGTGGGCGAGTTCCACCAGGTCGTCACCCAGCTCCTGCCAGGCGAAGTCGGGCTCCGCACCGGTCAGGACCAACAGGGACGTCTCCGGCAGGTCGACCCGGTGCAGCGTGATGGCGGGCCAGGTGATCTCGCCGAAGCGGCCGTCGTCGATGGGCACCATGGGACGTCGGTCACGGAAGTCGAACACCCGGTCGGGTTCCACCTCGCCCACCATGGTGCTGGGGAACTGGTCGACCAGGTGCGCGGCCGCCGTCGTCCCGGCCGAACCGGCATCGGTCCAGCCGTCGAAGCTGACCACCAGAGCGGTGGCGCCACGCGGGTCGAAGTCGTCGTGAAGTCGCAGAGTGTTCATGTGGCGAGGATATGCCGCGTCGGTGGTGCACCGGCAGACCCTGTGCGGGGCCGACGCAGGTTGTCCGCTGCGGGCATGCACAGGTTGCCCCGGGGCGTCGGGACGGTCCGGTATGTTGAGGCCATGGACACCAAGACCTCACCCGCCGAACCCACCACCCCGCCGGACACGCGTGGTTGCACCCGTTGTGACGGGTCGCAGCACCTCGTGGCGTCGGTCGAGGGGATGGGCAAGTACCGCTGCGACACCTGTGAACTGGTGGTCGGCTTCGACCTGTGGGCGGACACGGTCGAATTCATGATCGACCGGGGACAGCCGGGGCTCTACACGCGCGAGCGCTTCGGCCCCGTGCTGATGGGTCCCGAGCGCCGCCTGTGACGTCGACGCACCTCCGGTGACGTCCACTCGCACCTGCCGCACGTGCGGCTCGTCGTTCACGCCCGATCCCGCGCTGGCGACGCGCTTCGACGGTTGGGTCCCGCGCGACTGTCCCGACTGCTACCGCTCGGCGCGACGTGGCTCATCACGATCGTCCACGACCGTCGCCGAGTCCGACCAACTGACCGACGGCGTCTTCACGGACGGCTCGGCCACGCCGAACCCCGGTCCCGGTGGTTGGGGCGCGGTCCGAGTGGTGGACGACCAGGTGGTGGACCGAGCCGCCGGGCGCGACCCCGACACCACGAACAACCGCATGGAACTGCAGGCCCTGATCGCCGGGGTCGGGCTGGTGCCGGAGGGCGAGTCCGCCGTCCTGTGGTCGGACTCCAACCTCGCCGTCCAGACGATCAACCAGTGGGCCGCGGGCTGGAAGGCCCGGGGCTGGCGACGAAAGTCCGGACCGGTCGAGAACCTCGACCTCGTCCGCACGTTGTACGAGTTGTTCGAGGCACGTCCGGAACTCGAACTGCGCTGGATCAAGGCCCACGTCGGCCACCGCTGGAACGAGTACGCCGATCGCCTCGCCGCTGGCGAGGAACCCCAAGGCTGACACAGGCGAATCGCCACCGGGACGCCAGCCGACCACGAGCGATCGCAACGTCGTCGGAGTTCGTCCCCGGCCCCGCACGAAGGTCACCACGGCGACGCGCCGATCGCCTCGCCGCTGGCGAGGAACCCGAAGGC
>JAGXFT010000086.1 GCA_024637135.1 Nitriliruptorales bacterium
CCCGTCGCCCACCGGAGGACCGCATGCCCGCCGCCATCACCGAGACCATCGAGGTCGACGCGCCGCCCCAGGAGGCCTTCGCCTACGTGGCGAACTTCGGCAACCTCGACGAGTGGGACCCGACCTTCGACACGGCCGTGCGCACCGACACGGGAACGCTGGGGGTCGGGTCGTCGTTCCGGGTCGCCACCTCCATGGCCGGCACGGACATCGCCATCGACTACCGGATCACCGAGTTCCGGCGCGGCGAGCACGTCGTCCTGGTCGGCACGGCCGACTCGTTCGTGTCGACCGACACCATCGACTTCGTCGGTCGCGATGACGGTGGCACCACCGTCACCTACCACGCCGAGGTGGACACCGACGCCCCGGACTGGCTGGACGCCGCCGGGACCCCGATCTTCAAGGTGGTCGGCAAGCTGTCGGCGGCCGGCATGCGGGACGCACTGGCCGACGACGACTGATCGGGACGCGAACGCAGGAGCCGACGATGTCGGAGGCGCAGCCCCCAGGCCCGGACGAGGCGGACCCCGATCCCGCGGAACAGGCGCGGCTGGCCGCCCAGGCAGCCGGACTGGCCCACGTCAGCGATGACGAACCCGGTATCGCGCGCGTGCGCCGTGGCCGGGGCTTCGGGTACCGCGACGCCGACGGGACCTGGATCACG
Organism: Nitriliruptorales bacterium; assembly: GCA_024637135.1. GTDB lineage: Bacteria > Actinomycetota > Nitriliruptoria > Nitriliruptorales > Nitriliruptoraceae > Salsipaludibacter. The sequence goes on from JAGXFT010000086.1 coordinate 668, forward strand.
ACCGACGAGGCCAAGCAGCGCTTCGCCGACCTCGTGATCCCACCGGCGTGGACCGACGTGTGGATCTGCGCCGACCCGGACGGCCACATCCAGGCGACCGGCCGCGACGACGCCGACCGCAAGCAGTACCTCTACCACCCGGCCTGGCGCGAGGCCCGCGACGCCGCCAAGTTCGCACGCTTCGTCGACTTCCCCGCCGCGCTCGAGGTGATCCGTGACCACGTCGACGCCGGACTGCGCCAACGATCGTCCGACCGCCTGCGGGTGCTCGGCCTGGTGGTCGCGCTGCTGGACGAGACCCTGGTGCGCATCGGCAACGACGCCTACGCACGCGAGAACGAGACCTATGGCCTGACCACCCTGCGCGACGACCACGTCGAGGTGACCACCAGCACCATCAACTTCGACTTCGTGGCCAAGGGCGGCGCCCAGCGTGAACTCGCCGTCACCAACCGGCGACTGGCCAGCGCCATCGCGGCCTGCGCCGAGGAACCCGGCCACCGCCTGTTCGCCTATCGCCACGACGAGGACGACACCGTGCACACGGTGGACTCGGGCGACGTGAACCGGTGGTTGCAGGAGGTCACCGACGACGCCTGGACCGCCAAGGACTTCCGGGCCTGGGGCGGCACCGTGGCAGCGGCCGTGGCGCTGGCCGGGCTGGACCCGGACCCCGACGACGACCTCGACCGGTTGGTGCTGGTCGGCTTCGATGCCGCCGCCGAACGGCTGGGCAACACCCGGGACGTGGCCCGGGCCAGCTACGTCCATCCGGCGGTTCCGGCGGCCTTCCACGACGGGAGCCTGCCCGGCCGTTTCGCCCGGGCCCGTGCTCGTCGCCAGCTCCGTCGCGAGGAGTCCGCAGTGGCCCGCGTGCTGACCGACCACTCGCAGGCCGCCGGCGACGCGTGATGCCAGCGGTCAGGCCGGCGCGGCCAACCGCTCACCCAGCTCGTCGAGGATGGCCGGATCGTCGATGGTGGACGGCAACGCGTAGTCCTCACCGTCGGCGATCGCGCGCATGGTGCGGCGCAGGATCTTGCCCGACCGGGTCTTGGGGAGCCGGTCGACGATGACGACCCGTCGGAACACCGCCACGGCACCGATGTCGGCCCGGACGGCCGCGACCAGTTCGGCGGCCAGTTCGTCGGGGTCGACGTCCGCGCCGGACGTGAGCACGACCAGCCCGAGCGGGACCTGGCCACGGAGGTCGTCCGCGACCCCGATCACCGCGCACTCCGCGACCGCGTCGTGCGCCGCCACCACCTCTTCCATCGCACCGGTCGACAGGCGGTGGCCGGCGACGTTGATGACGTCGTCGATCCGGCCCATGATGCTGACGTAGCCGTCGGTGTCGATGAAGCCGCCGTCGCCGGTCAGGTAGTTGCCGGGGTGGGCGGTGAGGTAGGAGTCCAGGAAGCGCTGGTCGTCGCCCCAAAGCGTCGGGAGCATCCCCGGCGGGAGTGGTTGTCGCAGCACGATCGCGCCGGTCTCGCCCGCTGCCACGTCGTTGCCGTCGACGTCGACCACGCGCACGTCCCAACCCGGCACCGGCAGCCCGGCCGAGCCCGGCTTGACGTCGACCAGTTCGATCCCCACGCAGTTGGCGACCACCGGCCAGCCGGTTTCGGTCTGCCACCAGTGGTCGACCACCGGCACGCCCAGGACCGCCTGCGCCCATTCCAGCGTGTTGGGGTCGGTGCGCTCACCCGCCAGGAACAGGTGGGTCAGCGTGGAGGTGTCGTGTTCGGCCAGCAACGTCGCCTCCGGGTCCTCCTTGCGGATGGCCCGGAACGCCGTCGGGGCGGTGAACAGCACCTTCACGTCGTGGTCGTCGACGACCCGCCAGAACGCTGCCGCATCGGGTGTGCCCACCGGCTTGCCCTCGTAGAGGATCGTGGTGCATCCGGTCAGCAGCGGGGCATAGACGATGTAGGAGTGGCCCACGACCCAGCCGACGTCGGACGCGGCCCAGAACACGTCGCCCGGTCCGCAGCCGTAGACGTTGGGCATGCTCCAGCGCAGTGCGACGGCGTGCGACCCGTTGTCGCGCACGACCCCCTTGGGGGTGCCGGTGGTTCCCGAGGTGTAGAGCACGTACAGCGGGTCGGTGGCCCCGACGGACGTGCAGTTGACCGGTTCCGCTGCCGCCACGAGGTCGGCCCAGTCGCGGTCACGGCCCTCCACCAGGTCCGCCGTCTCCTGTGGACGTTGGAGGACGACGCAGTGGTCGGGCTCGTGCTCGGCGCGGTCCAGGGCCGCGTCCAGCAACGGCTTGTAGGGCAGGACCGTGCTGCCCTCGATCCCGCACGACGCCGACAGCACGACCGTCGGGCGCGCGTCGTCGATGCGGATCGCCAGTTCCCTGGGCGCGAAGCCCCCGAACACCACCGAGTGGATCGCCCCCAGCCGGGCACAGGCCAGCATCGCCATGGCGGCCTCCGGCACCATCGGCATGTAGATGACGACGGTGTCGCCCGCCCCCACGCCCAGGCCGGCCAGCGCCCCGGCCAGCCGCGCGACCTCGTCACGCAGTTCGCGGTAGGTCCACTGCCGGACCGTGTCGGTCACCGGGCTGTGGTGGACCAGGGCGGCCTGGTCCGGTCGGACCTCGTCGACCCCGTCCCCGCCGTCGACCCACCGGTCCAGGGCGTTGAAGCACGTGTTCAGCCGGCCGTCGGTGAACCACTGTTCGCGCGGTTCCGCGACCCGGTCGAGCACCACGGTGGGCGCGGTGTCCCAGTGGATCGCCGTGGCCGCCTCCCCCCAGAACCCCTCCGGGTCGGACAGGCTGCGGGCGTGCTGGTCGGCGTGGCGGCCCATGGTCGGACTTTCGATCGACGGTCTGCCGGGGTCGTCTCGGCACGACGCCGCCCCGACCCCGTGTCGTTCCACGATAGGCACTGGCGCGGCCCGTGGCCCCCGCATCGGGTCGACGGTGTCGGCATCACCCCCACCGGCCGGTCCACCGTCCCGAACGGCCACCGCCGGAGCGGTCCCGCCGCGTGCCCCCAGCGACGCAGCCGGACTACATCCCGAGTTGGCGGCGGAGGTCGGCGGCGCGGCGGCGGGCGACGGGGACCCGGCTGCCCTGGCGGTCACCCACGACCAGTTCCAGCGACCCGCGATAGTCCGACACCAGTTCCTTCACCCGGCGCAGGTTGACCAGGTAGGACCGGTGGGTGCGGACGAAGTCGCCGGACAGGCGTTCCTGGAGTTCGTTGAGGCTGAAGCTGGCCAGCACGCGCTCGTCGGCGAGCTTGAGGTAGGAGTACCCGCGCGCCGCCGAGCAGTAGACGATCGCGGCCTCGTCAACCAGCACCACCCGGTCGCCCTTGTGGATCGGGATCCGCCCCACCGCGGTCGCCGACGCCGCGACCTCCTCGGGTTCCTCCGGGTCGGGCGTGAGCGCCAGCGCGCGAGACAACGCCCGTCGCAGTCGTTCCTCCTCGACCGGTTTCACGACGTAGTCGGCGGCGTTGAGGTCGAAGGCCTCCACTGCGTGGTCCGGGTAGGCGGTGGTGAAGATGACCGCGGTCGACGGCGACACCGACCGCATCCGCCGGGCCAGTTCGAGCCCGTCCATGCCGGGCATGCGGATGTCGAGCAGCACCACGTCGTAGGCCACCGACTGCAGCAGCACCATGGCCTCGTCGGCGGTCGCGGCCTCGCCCACGACGGTGACGCCGTCGATCTCCTGCAACAGGAACCGCAGTTCGTCGCGGGCGGGGGACTCGTCGTCGACGATCAGGCAGGTGGCCGCGTCCATCGTCGGTCCTCCGCCACGGTCGGGTCGGTCGAACCCACCGGAGCCGCGGCCGAGGCCGGTCAACGCAGCGGGATCCGGAGCGACACGGTAGTCCCCTCGTCGGTCCGGGACTGGATGTCGACGTCGCAGCGATCACCGAACAGGGCCACCATCCGATCGTGGATGTTGGCCAGACCGATGCCCCCGGACGGGCTTCCCGGACGGGGCTCGCCGACTGCCGTCGGCGGATCGCCCGGGCCCCCACCGTCGGGATGCTCGCCGGTGGTCGTCGTGTCGGAGGGTGGGCTGGTGGTCGTCGGGGTGTCCGGGTTCGCGGTCGCCGCGACGGGCGACGCGTCGCCGTTGGCGCGCAGTCGTTGGAGGACGGCCGCCGGGATGCCGACGCCGTCGTCGCGCACCTGCAGGGCGACGGCACGCCGGAGCGGGTCGACCCGGGCACGCACCGAGACCGTGCCCCCGCCCACCTTCGGGGCCAGCCCGTGCTTGACCGCGTTCTCCACCAGTGGCTGGATGACCAGCACCGGGACCTGCACGCCCAGCACCTGGGGGTCGATGTCGTAGGTGACCTGCAGCCGGTCCCCGAACCGCGCCTGTTCGAGGGTGAGGTAGGTGCGGACGAAGTAGTACTCCTGGCTGAAGTCGGCGAAGTGGCCGTGCTGCTGGATCGAGTAGCGGAAGAAGTCCGACAGCCGCAGCAGCAGCTGGCGGGCCTCCTCCGGGTCGGTCCGGGCCTTGCTGGCGATCGTGTTGAGCGTGTTGAACAGGAAGTGGGGGTTGATCTGGGCCCGCAGCGAGTCCAGCCGGGCGTCGGCGGCCAGCTGGGACTGGCGGTCGACGTCGGCCAGTTCCAGGTGCAGCGAAAGGATCCCGGCCATGGCCTCGACCACGGCCTTGCGGGCGGGGCCGCCGCCGGTCCGGGCCACCTGGAGCGACCCGACCACGTCGTCACGCACGCGCAGCGGCGCCACCACGACGGCGGTCAGGGGACAGGCCGGGTCGTCGCAGAAGGGATGGCGTGGTGGACGGGCGGTGGCGGTCCGCCCGGTCGCGACGACGTGCTCGGTGGTGGCATCGCTGATGTCGGTCCCGGCGTGGTGGTGGTCCGCGCCGGTCCCGACGAACGCCAGGACGTGCTCGCGGTCGGTGATGGCGACCGCGTCGCCGCCCAGGATCGGTCGCAGCAGTTCGGCGGTGCGACGGGCGGACTGGGTGGTCAGGCCGCGCCGGAGGTGCGGGGCGGTGCGCTCGACGGCGTCGAGCATGCGGCGATCCGGGCCAGGCCGTGACGGCCGGCCGCGGACGGGGAAGGCCTGCCGGGGTCCGCGCAGCGGCGACGGGTAGCCAAGCGTCGCCACCACCGACAGCCCGACGCCGATCGCCAACGTCCAGCGCACGTCCAGCGGGGGTTGCGGCAGGGCCTGGGTGACCACGTACACGCCCAGCCAGATCGCGACGATCGCCGCGGCCAGCCGCCATGACCCGGTCACGACAGCACGCCGCGGCGGGTCAGCCGCGCAATTCGCTCGGCGCGACGGTCGGCCGCGGTGCCATGGAGGCGCAACCACACGCGGTCGAGGTCGCGGGGATCGGGTCGCAGGCGCGACCCGCCGATCGTGGCCGCGATCGCCGCGGGCGCGGCGACCAACGACGGCGTCAGCACGACGGTGGCCGGTTCGATGCCGGTGGTCAACTGCCACACGCCGACCACCATCAGGCCACCGGCCAGCACGCCGCCGACCACGAGCCCCGCCAGTGCCCCGGTCGGGCTGGTGCCGCGCCACCAGATGGCCAGCACGATCACGGGCGTCAGCGTCGACCCCGCCAGGGCGAAGGCCCACGTCACCATCGCGGCGACCGTCGATGCGACGGACGCGCTCAGTGCCCCCGGCTCGAGCGCCAGCGCGACCACCACCGACACCAGCGACAGCACGACGACCGCCACTCGGCCGGCGGCCACGCTCTGGCGCTGGGTGGCGTCCGGACGGAGGTAGCGGTCGTGGATGTCGTGGCCCCACGAGGCCGCCCCCGCGATCAGCAGGCCGCTGATCGTGGACAGGATCGCGACCAGCGCGCCGGCCGCGACGACGGCCATGCCGGCGCTCCCGGTCCGCAACCTGCCCAGCACCAGCAGCGCGTGCTCGGGGATCCGCAGGACCCCGTCGACGGTCAGGGGGACCAGCCAGGCCTGGTCGGTGGCCGCGCTGACCGACACCCGGGCAGCCGTGCCCAGCATCACCGCCAGGGCGTAGAAGATCCCGGCCAGGGCCAGCACCCACACCGTGGTCATGCGCGCCGCCCGGCCCGACGGGCTGGTGAAGTAGCGGTTCATCACGTGCGGGAGTCCGGCGGTGCCCAGGATCAGCGTGACGAGCAACCCGAGTTGGCCGGCCAGTCCGTACCGCGCCCCCGGCATCCCGAAGCGGGCCTCGCCACCCTGCAGGCGGTCCGACAGGACTTGCAACGTGCCGTCGGCGTCGGGGTTGGCCAGCGGGGCCCGGCTGGCCTCGGCGACCGCGTCCGGGAACGAGAAACCCTGCACCGTCACGACGGCGGCCAGCCACAGCAGGATGGCCAGCAGGAACAGGAACTGCAGGGTCTGGTTCCAGGTCGCCCCGCGCATGCCGCCGATCACGACCAGCCCGGCGACGAACACCGTCGACAGGACCACGCCCGTGGCGTACGGCGACAACCCCTGCGAGCCCTCACCGACGACCAGGTCCCAGGTGATGCCACTCGCGATCGCCTGCGGGATCAGGTAGGTCATGACGATGAGTTCGACCAGCACCACGGCCGCCACCCGGACGCCGTCCGAGGCGAACCGCTTGCCCAGGAAGTCCGGCAGCGAGAAGTCACCGAACCGCCGCAGCGGCGCCGCCACGAACAGCAGCACCGGGACGAACCCCGCCGCGAAACCCGTCGCGTACCAGACGCCGTCCAGCCCGGTGGCGTAGACCGCGGCCGCCACGCCCAGAAACGACGCGGCCGAGAAGTAGTCGCCGCAGATCGCGGCCGCGTTGGTGAACAGACCCACTCGCTGGCCCGCCAGGTAGTAGTCCACCTTGGTGGTGTCGCCCCGGGGTCGGGCGCGTACGGCCACCGCCACCATCATGGCCAGCACCAGGCCGAACACCAGCACCGAGTCGCCGGTCACGGCACCCCCTCGGGCGTGGCCTCGTCGCCGCCGACCGGGCCGAGCATCGCGTCCTCGACCCCGTTGGCCAACGACGCGGCCGCCAGGGCCAGGACGAAGAAGCCGATGTAGAGGCCGATCGCGACCAACGCGAAGCCGGGGCTCATGCCACCGAGCAGGCGCGCACGCGTCCACCAGTCCAGTGCGATGTTGAGCACCGGCGCACCCAGGACGACCAGCAGGAACACCAGCGCGTGGGCCAGTGCCACGCGCCGCTGCGTGCGGAAGGCCGCCTCGACCTCCAGCGCCGTGTCGAAGTCGTCGGCCGTGTCCGGCTCGGACCAGACCGTGTCGTAGCCCACCGCATCGTCGGCCTCGGTCCGGTCGTCGGGGGGAGGGCGTCCGTCGGGGTCGTCCTGCCCGGCGGCCGGACCGCGTCCGCTCACGGGGCCGTCGCCCGCTCCCCGCCCTCGCCCAGGACCCGTCGTGCCACCAGCAGGGCCCCGATGCCACCCAGGAGCACCAGCACCACGCCCACCCCTGGCACACACGCACCGCCGCCGCACCGTCGGACCAGGCGCAGCACCTGCCAGCCGGCCAGCAGCGCGGCGATGCCCCCACCGACGACCGCGTGGCCGACCAGCAGCCAGCGGCGGTGGAACATGCTGTGGAGGAGGAGGCCGGCCAGGATCAGGGCCCCGCCGGACAGGGTGTAGAGCCCGGCGCCCTGGTAGCCGGGGAAGTTCCCGGCGACGGTGTCCACCCAGGGCAGCAACGAGCCGACCATGACCAGCAGGCCGAACGTCAGGAGCCAACCCGTCGCACGCACGCCGCTGCCTTTCGGACCAGGTGGGGATCGACCGCGAGGCTAGGCGGCGCAGCAGTCCCGATCAGGTGGTTGGGGGGCCAGCGGCGCCTGCCGGCCCCCAGCGGTGGTCACGGATCGCCCAGCGGTCGTCGGACGCTCGGCCACCCGCTCGGTGGACCGCGGTGCCCGTTGGCGACGCGGCGCGATCCGTTCGGGGAGCAGCCGTTGTCCCGGGGCCTCGGGGCGGCCAGTGTTGGTGTCGACACGACTGCCGACCGGCCGTCGCCGACCGCTCCGGGAGGGATCCACCGTGGACGACCAACGTCGCGCCGACTACTGGCGTCGCAACCTGCGCCTCATGCTCACGCTGCTCATCATCTGGTTCGTCGTCTCGTTCGGGTTCTCGATCTTCCTGGTCGAGACGCTCAACCAGTTCTCGATCCTGGGTGCGCCCCTGGGGTTCTGGTTCGCCCAGCAGGGCTCGATCATGACCTTCGTGGTCCTGATCCTGGTCTATGCCCTGATGATGGACCGACTGGACGACGAGTTCGGGGTCTCGGAACGTGACGAGCAGGGGGAGCGGCTGTGACCATCCTCGCCTGGACGTGGATCTTCGTCGTCCTCACCTTCGGGATCTACTTCACCATCGCGTGGCGCAGTCGCGTGTCGAACACCGAGGAGTTCTACGTCGCCGGCAAGGGCATCCCGGCGGTGGCCAACGGGGCGGCCGTCGCGGCCGACTGGATGTCCGCGGCGTCGTTCATCTCCCTGGCCGGGATCGTGGCCTTCTCGGGCTACGACGGCTCGGTGTTCCTGATGGGCTGGACCGGTGGCTACGTCCTGCTGGCGCTGTTGCTGGCCCCCTACCTGCGCAAGTTCGGCAAGTACACGGTCCCGGACTTCATCGGCGACCGCTACTCCGAGGGTGCCCGGCTCGTGGCCGCCGTGGCGGCCATCTTCGTGTCGTTCACCTACGTCGCCGGCCAGATGCGTGGCGTCGGCATCGTGTTCTCGCGCTACCTCGAACTCAACATCACCGCCGGGGTCGCGGTCGGCATCGGGGTCGTGTTGTTCTACGCCGTGCTCGGTGGCATGAAGGGGATCACGTGGGTGCAGGTCGCCCAGTTCACCGTCCTGATCATCGCCTACCTCGTCCCGGCCTTCGCGATCTCCTCGGCGGTGTCGGGCAACCCGATCCCGCAGATCAGCTTCGGGGGGTTGCTGGGCGAACTGGACGCGTTGCAGACCGAACTGGGCTTCGCGGCCTACACCCAGCCGTTCGTCAGCCGGACGATGCTGGACATGACCCTGACCACCGCCGCCCTCATGCTCGGGACGGCCGGTCTGCCCCACGTGATCGTGCGCTTCTACACCGCCCGCAACGTCCGGGCCGCGCGCTACACCGCCTTCTGGGCGTTGTTGTTCATCGCGATCCTGTACCTGACCGCGCCGGCCATCGGCGTGTTCTCCAAGACCAACCTCATCAACGACGTGTCCAACACGCCGATCGAGGCCCTGCCCGAGTGGGTCGGGGACTGGCAGGACGCGGAACTGATCACCATCGACGACCTCAACGGTGACGGTGCGGTCCAGTACACCGGTGACGAGGCCACCAACGAGATCGTGGTGGACCGTGACATCATGGTGCTGGCCAACCCGCAGATCGCCGGGCTGCCCAACTGGGTGGTCGGGCTGGTCGCGGCCGGGGGACTGGCGGCCGCGTTGTCGACGGCGGCCGGGTTGCTGATCGTCATCTCGTCGTCGGTCGCGCACGACTTCTACTACAAGCGCCTGCGACCCGAGGCGACCGAGAAGCAGCAGTTGTTGGTCGGACGGATCGCGATGGCCGTCGCCGTGATCGTGGCCGGCTACTTCGGCATCAACCCGCCGGGCTTCGTCGCCCAGGTGGTGGCGTTCGCGTTCGGGCTCGCGGCGGCCAGTTTCTTCCCGGCCATCGTGCTGGGGATCTTCTGGAAACGGATGAACTCGACCGGCGCCGTGTCGGGGATGGTGGTGGGCCTGAGCTTCACGGCCTTCTACATCATCATGGTTGTGTTCAACGACATGGAGCGGTGGTTCAACATCAGCCCGGAGGGCATGGGTGCCGTCGGTGCCCTGCTCAACCTGCTCGTGGCCGTACCCGTGGCCCTGGCGACCCAACCCCCGCCGACCCGCATGCAGGAGATGATCGAGGACATCCGCTACCCGGTCACCCCGTCACGGTCGGGAGCAGACAACGCCTGACCACGTCCTCTCGCCCGTCCCGCGGGCGTGAGGACACCGCGCGGCACGAGCCCGGTCCCCGGCGGACCGGGCTCGTCGCATGGTGGGTGCGCGGAATGATCTCGGGGCCCGTGGGTTGCGTCGGGCGTCCCCCAATCCCGACGCTGATGGGGTGGTTCGTGACCTGGATCGACCTGGCCGGCAGCATCATCGTGACCGGTGTGACCGTCCATGCGTGCCCGATCCCGGAATGCCATGGGGCGAGTCGTGGTTGATCCGGGTGTGGCCGATCCAACGGTGCGATCCGACCAGCGGGACGAGGCGTTCCGCGTGCACGTCCTGCCCGAACTGCAACTGTTGCACGCGATGGCGATGCGCCTCACCCGCGACCCCCACGATGCCGAGGACCTGGTCCAGGACACGTTGGTCCGCGCCTACCGCGCGCTCCACCGCTTCGACGGGCGCTATCCCCGATCGTGGCTGCTGACGATCCTGCGCAACACCAACATCAACCGGGCACGCAAGAAGCGCCCCGTGCTGGTGCACGACGAGCACGCGACCTTCTCGCGGCTGCCCGGCCATGGGTCGGCCGGTCGAGAAGGGGCCGCCGAGGAGGCCCTGAACCGGATCCCCGACGGGGCCGTCCTGGGCGCGCTCGCCGACCTCACCGAGGACCACCGCACGATCGTCCTGCTGGTCGACGTCGACGGGCTGGCCTACCGGGAAGCCGCCGACCTCTTGGGCATCCCGGTGGGGACGGTGATGAGCCGACTGCACCGCGCGCGGTCGGCCCTGCGCACGGGGCTCGAGCAACGTGGACACCTGCGGGGAGGCACGACATGATGACCGGCTGGATGCAACGCCTGTTCCGCCCGGAGTGCCACCGGGTCCAGCAGGTCATGGACGCGTGGTTGGACGGCGAACTGCCCGTCGACCAGGCCCACCGGGTCGCCGCCCACCTCGCCGACTGCGAGCGCTGTGGGATCGAGGCCGACACCTACCGGCGGGTGAAGGCGTCGCTGGCCGCCCTGGCCCCGGACCTGCGTCCCCCAGCCGATCCCGATGCGCTCGATCGCCTGCGTCGCTTCGCCGAGGACCTCACGACGTCGGAGTGACGCCGCCGGTCGGGTCCGGTGTACCGGTGGCAGGTTCGCTCGGGCCGCTCGTGGTGGCCACCTGCGCCACGGACCCGGCGTACCTATCGTGGCCGCGATCGGACGAACACGCACGACCACGGACGACGATGGGCGGCGCGATGCACGAGGACCGGGCCCGACTGGCGCTCGAGGTCCACCCGGAACACGGCGAGGGTCCGCTGTGGGACGACCGTCGCCAGCGGTTGTTCTGGGTCGACGTCACCGGCGGGGCGGTGCACGTCCTCGACCCCGCGACCGGCGACGACGTCGAGATCCGGGTCGACCAGCAGGTCGGGGCGGTCGCGCTGCGCGAGGACGGCAGCCTGGTGGTCGCGGGCGAACGCGGCCTGGCCGTGCTGGACCCCGACGCCCACCCGGGGTCCGCTGCGGGGGAGGGGCCGGTCGTGCTGGACGTCGTCGTGCCGCTGGAGTCCGACGACGATGCGACCCGGTGCAACGACGGGACGGTGGACCCGCACGGCCGCTTCTGGATCGGGACCATGGCCCATGACCACCGGCCGGCGGCGGGCACGCTGTACCGCGTCGACGCCGACCGGTCGATCCACCGCCAGGTGTCCGGGCTCACCATCTCCAACGGGATCGCGTGGTCACCCGACGGTTCGACGGCGTGGTTCATCGACTCCGCGTCGGGCTGGGTCGACGTGCTCACGGTCGACCCCGGCAGCGGCGACGTGCAGCGGCGCCGGCCGGCGATCGACCTCCACGCCGGACCGGGCGTGCCCGACGGCATGACCATCGATGCCGAGGGCGGCCGCTGGGTGGCCATGTACGGCGGGTGGCAGGTTCGTCGCCACGGACCGGACGGCCACCTGGACACGGTCATCACCCTGCCGGTCGCGCAGCCCACGTCCTGTGCGCTCGGCGGTCCGGATCTCGACGAACTGTTCATCACGACCACGCCGGAGAACATGGACGCGGCCACCCTGGCCGAGCAACCCCTGTCCGGTTCCCTCTTCCGCTGCACCGTCGACGTCCCCGGCCTCCCGCCGGACCGCTGGGCCGGGTAGGCGTCGCGTCCCGGTCGTCGTCGTTGGTGGGTGGCGGCGTTCGAGGGCGTCAGCACGGGCATATCCGTTGTGGCCGTGGATCTCGGGAACGGGCGGCCTCCGCGCGTGGAACGTGCCTGAATGGCATGGCATGTCGCACCCCCTCGTACCGTCACGGGCATGAATTCGACTCCCGCCCCGACTCCCGCCCCGTTGCCGGTCAGCCGTGACGGCGTCCCGCCGGTTCCGTCCGCCGTGGCGAGTCTGGACTGGTCCGCCGATGCCGCCACCTGGGTCGTCGAAATGCGGTGCGTCGTGGGTTGGCATTGTTCGAGTTGGTCACCGGGTGGGACGCCGACACCCTCGAACCGCTCGACCACGATGACACCGCCGGGTCGTCCGGGAGGCCGTCGCTGCTGGTGACCTGTTCCCTGGACACCCTGCTTGACGGGACGGTGCCGGGATGGATCCTGACCGGGCTGGCCGGCCGCATGCAGGCCACCTCCGACACGATCCGGCGCTGGGTCGATGTGCATGGCTGGACGTTGGGAGCGCAGCGAGCAACTCCAACGTGCCCGGGTGACGACCCGAGCTCACGTCCAGTTGCCGACGGGTACGCGCGGACTGTCGCCTCGTCGTGCTCGACGTCGTCGGCGAGGTCGTCGGGGTCGGACGCCGGGCCCGGTTCGCACCGGACTGGCTGCGTGAGGCCGTCATGGCC
>JAGXFT010000087.1 GCA_024637135.1 Nitriliruptorales bacterium
CGTCGATGGTCGTTGCGGCGCACGTCGCCGCGGGACAGTTCGCTGTTATCGTTGTTCATGATCATCCTCTCGGTGGTTGGGACACCAAGCCCGAACATCCCCGAGGGGATGATCACTTTCAACCACTACGAGAGTTACTAGCGGCACCGCCGACTGACCCGTCGACCGGTCGGTCGCGTCGTCGCCGGCACCCGTACCGTCGACAGCCATCGAGCAACGGGAACGCACATGCAGACATGCAGCCTCTATCGAGGAGGACGATCGTCGGGGAGATCGGCTTCGGCGCATGGGCGATCGGTGGCAGTTGGGGGTCGGTCGACGACGACGAGTCCCGCTCGACCCTGCGCGAGGCGCTGGACGCCGGCGTCACCTTCCTCGACACCGCCGATGTCTACGGCGACGGCCACAGTGAACAGGTGATCGCGCAGGTGCTGGCCGAGCGTGCCGAGGCCGTCACCGTCGCGACCAAGATGGGACGCCGCGACGAGGACCTCGACCCGGCCAACTGGACCTTCGAGCAGTTCTCGGACTGGTTGGGACGATCCCGCGAGAACCTGGGTGTCGACACGATCGACCTCGTGCAACTCCACTGCCTCGGGCGGGACATCTACCAGCAGGACCAGGTGTGGGACGCGCTGGACCGGTTGGTCGACGAGGACGCGATCCGCGCTTACGGGGTCAGTGTCGAGACCGTCGACGAGGCCATGGCGGCGCTGCAACGTCCCGGCATCCGCACGGTGCAGGTCATCTTCAACATCTTCCGGGTCAAGCCGGCCGAGGAGTTCTTCGCTGCGGCCCAGGAGGCCGGGGTCGGCGTGATCGTTCGCGTGCCGTTGGCCTCGGGGTTGTTGACCGGCAAGTGCGACGCCGACAGCCAGTTCGAGGACGACGACCATCGCAACTTCAACCGCGACGGTCAGGCGTTCGACATCGGCGAGACCTTCGCCGGGGTCGACTTCGGGGCCGGTCTGGCGGCCGTGGAGCGGCTGGAGCCGCTGGTGCCCGACGATGCGACGATGGCCCAGTTCGCGCTGCGCTGGATCCTCGACCATGACGCCGTGTCGGTCGTGATCCCCGGCGCCAGGCGGCCCAGCCAGGCGCGCGACAACGCCGCCGCGTCGAACCTCGACCCGCTGGGTGAGCACGTGCACGCGAAGGTTCGGGAGGTCTACGACGACCTCGTCCGCGACCAGGTCCACGATCGCTGGTAGGCGCACACCCGGCCCTGGCGGCACCGGGGCGGCGACGGGCCGTCCCTGTCGACCGCGCCAGATGCACGATTGCGGGCGCGCTGCGGGTTAGCGTGCCGAAATGGCCACATCGCGCTGGGTCCGGAAACGGGACCGACCGTCGGGGACGTCGGTCGGTTCGTCGGACCCGGTACGGCGCCGTTCCGGCCGTCGCTCGAACCGGCTGCTCGTCGTGCTGGGGTTGCTCCTGTTGGGGTGGATCGGCGTTCGCCGCCTCGAGTCCCGGACGGCGACTCGCCCGCCGTTGTTCGACCGGCCGCCGGTCGCCCGTCTCGCGCGTTCACCGGCGACCGCGCCCACGCGTCCGGGGCGTTCGGCCCCCCGGCGTCCATCGCGCACGCCGCGCCGGACGGCACGCGGCTCCCGCCCGCTCCTGGTCGTGGGGACGGCGGCCGTCGCGATGAGCGCCGTCCTGGGACTGGTGGTGGTCAGCCCCGGGGGTGCCGGTTCCGTCGTCGATCGCCAGTCGGTCGACGTCCCGTCGACGCCATCGCCGACCGGTGCCGTGGGCGAGGCTGGGAGCGACGATCCGATCGGCGACGTGGCGGCCGGGGTCGTGCGCCCGGTCCCCGTCGAGGCGATCCCGGTCACGGCACCGTCGCCGCTGCCACGCGCGAGCACGTCGCTCCCGTCGTCCGCCCCGTCTCCGTCGTCCACGCCGGCCCCGTCGTCCACGCCGTCGCCTCCCTCCTTGCCGCCCCCCTCCACGACCCCATCCCCTTCGCCCACCACGACCGCGCCTGGGACGAACCCACCATCTCCTTCGGCCCCGGCGCTGCCCGACACGGTGACGATCGCCGTGACGGGTGACGTGTTGCCCCACGGACCCGTGAACGATCGCGCTGCGTCCCTGGGGGACGCGGACCGTCGTGACTACGCCCCGCTGTTCGCGGGGGTCCGACCCGTGCTCACGGGGGCCGACCTGGCGCTGTGCCACCTGGAGGTACCGATCGCCCCGGCCGGGGAGGCCATCACCACCTACCCGACGTTCGGGGCACCGGCGGCATTGGTCGACGGGATCGCGTCGGCCGGATACGACGGATGTTCGTTGGCGTCCAACCACAGCCTCGATCGGCGGATGGCCGGTGTCGAGCGCACGCTGGTTGAACTCGAGCGGGTCGGCCTCGGGCATGCCGGGACCGCGCGGTCGGCCGCCGAGGATCGGGGCGTGACCGTCTACGAGGTCGACGGGGTCCGGGTCGGCCACCTCAGCTATGCCTATGGCTTCAACGGGTTGCGCCTGCCCGCCGACGCGCCGTGGGCCGCCGACCTCATCGACCCGGCCAGGATCGCGGCGGACGCTCGGCGAGCCCGCCAGGTCGCCGATCTGGTCGTCGTCAGCCTCCACTGGGGATCGGAGGGTGTGCACGAACCGACGTCGGCGCAGCGAGCCGTCACCGACGCACTCCTGCCGTCCGACGACATCGACCTGGTGGTCGGCCACCACGCCCACGTCGTCCAGCCGGTCGAGCAGGTCGACGGCACGTGGGTGCTCTGGGGGCTGGGCAACCACCTGTCCAACCAGCAGCGCGACGACCAGCGTGACGGCCTGCTGGCCCGGGTCCGGTTCCGACGCAGCGCTGGTGGTGACTGGACCGTGACGGGGGTGCGCGCCGTGCCGACCTGGGTCGACCTCGCCACCCACCGGGTGCTCCCGGCGATGGACGGCCCGGCCGCACGCCGAGCATCGGACGGGCTGCGCGCCGACCTGGCCGCAAGCCACCGGCGCACGGCCGCGGTGCTGGACGTCGATGACGTGCCCGGGTTGTCGATCGTGGACCCGCCATGACGTTCGGACAGTCCCGGGCGGGTCGTTGTCACACCCCGGGGTCACGCGCGACAGCCGGGATCGGTGGCCGTTCGACGTCGACGGTGGGTTCGCGGGCCGTTGGGGGCTGGGGTAGTCTCCTTCGGGCCGCAGGCGCTGGCAGGGCATCGTTCGTCCGCGTCCGAACGTCGGCGCCATGGAGGCATCGCCTAGTCAGGTCTATGGCGCGGGATTGCTAATCCCGTTGGGTCGTTTCGGCCCTCGAGGGTTCAAATCCCTCTGCCTCCGCCACGCAACCCATACGATCTGCACCTGCACGACACGCGCTGGTAGCTCAGTCCGGATAGAGCACCTGACTACGGATCAGGCGGCCGGGGGTTCGAATCCCTCCCAGCGCGCAACGCGAATCCGGCCCTGGCGGCCGGATTTCGCCGTTTCCGGGGTTTGAGCCGAACATCGCGGAGGGGTTCGGGTACACGGTGGGTACACATGTTTCGGCCCGCTTGGCCTGCCCGGGTACACGGATCGGGCGTCCGGGTACACATTCTCCGTCTCGGCGGACAGTCGGTCGCTCGGTCGAAGTCCCGGTCATTGCTGCTCTCCTTGGGTGTGTTGATCTTGGAGTGGTGGGTTGCCCGCTTCGTGCGGGCGACGGTGCTGCCGGATCGCATCTGCCACTTGTTCCGCGGCACTGGCTTGCATGCCCGGGATGGTGTGGCTGTAGACGTCGAGTGTGAAGGCCGTGGAGTGGTGGCCAAGCCTTTCGGAGACCACCTTGGGGTTCACGCCCGCTTGGAGTAGCAGGCTGGCATGGGTGTGGCGGAGGTCATGCAGTCTCAGGATGGGGAGGCCGGCCTGCTCAGCGAGTTGTCGAAATCGCTTGGTGAAGCCGTCGGGAGGAATCGGGCTCCCGTTCTCTCGTGTGAATACCAAGCCGTGCTCGTCCCATGCGGCCCCCCATTGCCGTCGCTCCTCGTTCTGGGCAGCTTCCCACTGGGCGAGCACGCTCACCGTGTCGTCGTCGACATCGACGCTCCGTCGGCTCTTGGATGTCTTGGGCGACGAGATCTGGGCTGAGCCGTCGATGCTCACGTATGTCTGTCGAACGGCGAGTGTCCCTGTGGGTAGTTCGAGGTCGGACCATCGCAAGCCCAGGACCTCTCCGCGGCGCATGCCGGTGGTGGCGGCGAGATGCCAGGCGGGGTACAGCCGATCCGTCGAAGCGTGGTCAAGGAACTGAGCGAGCTGTTCCGATGACCATGTCTTCATCATGCGGCGCTGGCGTTCGGTGTTGCGTCGCGGAGGGTCGGCAAGATCCGCGGGGTTGCGTTCGAGCAGACCCCAGCGGACAGCGTCCGATAGGGCCTTGCGAATGACCGTGTGGATGTACCTCACCGTGCGGGGCGAGAGCCCTCCCCGCCCGTCTCTTCGTCCGGACGCGAGGAGCTCGGCATAGAGGCGGTTGAGATGGCTTGGTCTGAGATTCTGTAGCTGGGCCGATCCGAGCGTCGGGAAGACGTGACGTCGAAGTTCTCCTGAGTAGCTGGACCAGGTCGACTGGCGAAGGTTCGGTGGTGCTACCGCTGGCAGCCACTCCGTCTCCAGGTACGCCCTGACGGTGAGATCATTGCGGTCGACGTACCGGTCGCGGTCGACCTTGTGCAGAAGATCTCGTAGCGCTCGTTCGGCCTGTTGGCGTGACTCGAAGCCGCTGCGAAGTTTCTGGCTGCGTCCTTCGCGGGTCTCACTTCCGATGTCCACGCGAAACGCCCAGGAGGAAGTCTCCGAACCGCACGAACAAGCGGCGCCGACCACCTTGGCGCGACACCCGTGGCAACGACGGAAGACGCTGCCTTTCACTCCGGAACTCCCACCGCGGGCTCACCCTGCAACGGCTCGGAGTCCACTCCGAGCATCCGCATGAGTTTGGCGGTCGGCACCAGGAGTCGTCGACCTCCCTGGGACCTCGTGCTTCTGGTCCGCCAGCGCGACGTGCAGACCTTCCTCGCGTTCGCGGAACACGAGGACTACCTCGCCGGGATCGGCCACCGCACCGCCGCGCTGGCCGACTCCCGCCTCTATCCCCTCACGACCGACGACATGTAGCGGTCGATCCAGCCCCTCCCGCGGGTCTGCCGAGCGGATGAGGTCGTTACGTGCGGTCTGTCGCTCGACGCTCGCCGATCTCGACCGCGCGCAACGAACCCTCTGTGTCAAGGGCGGATCTTCGGCGACCCTGCTTGAGGGCAGGCTGATGTGGACCGCGACGGGGGCGCGGTTTCGGAAGGACGAGAACCTCCCACGGAACCTCACTGACCATCTCGCGGGGCGCGGCCACGACGTGGACACCGTGCTCGACGAACAGCTCGGCGGTCGCAAGGACCAAGTCGTGGTACGCGCCGCAACCGACGACGACCGCATCCTGCTCACGCTCGACCGAGGCATCGGCACCTACCCGCCCGGCACCCACGCCGGCGTCATCGTGCTACGACCCGCCAGTCAGGACCCAGGCTCGATCCTCGAACTCCTTGACCGGTTCCTCGACGCCCACGACCTGGCGAACCTCGCCCGCTGCGTGACGGTCGTCGAACCCCGGCGCGTCCGTGTACGGCGCCCGGACACCGAGACATGACGTCATGAGCGGTTGTCTCGCAGCTCACCAAGTCCCGATCCCGAGCACAACCATGGCTACCGCGCGGGTTACCAGGCCGGTCCTTGCGGCGAAGGGCCGCACGCCGGCAGCCACTTCTGGGCAGGCCGAGGCGGTTCTGGACATCCCTGCCGAGGACCTCGCACGAGCCGGCCAGCTGGAGCTGGC
>JAGXFT010000088.1 GCA_024637135.1 Nitriliruptorales bacterium
CGCGATCTGGCTCCAGGCCGTCACGTGGCCCTGGCCGTGGGGCGTGGTGCCGGTGATGACCTCGGCCTTGCCGGTCGGCAGCATCCGGATGGCGGCGTACTCCCAGCCACCGGCGCCGTAGGACAACGACCCCAGCACCCGCGACGGCGCGAGGCCGCACATCTCGGTGAAGGTCGAGATCCCGATCCCGAGTTCCCTGTGGTCACCCGACTCGCGGCGGGCGGCCTGTTCGGCCCGACGTCCGTCGTAGTCGAACATCTCCATCGCCTTGGCGGTGGCGGCCTCGTAGTTGCCCGAGTCGTAGGTCAGCCCCGCGATCATCTCGTACGGGAACTCCTCGTGCGTGATCCAGTTCCTCTTGCGGAACTCCATGGGGTCCATGCCGAGTTCGTTGGCGGCCTCGTCGACGATGCGTTCGATGGCGTAGGTCGCCTCGGGCCGGCCGGCGCCGCGATAGGCGTCCGTGGGCGTCTTGTTGGTGAACACCCCGCGACAGGTGAAGTCGTAGGCGTCCATCTTGTAGATCGCCGGGTACATGAACGCGCCCAGCAGCGGCACGCCGGGCCCGACGAGCTGGAGGTAGGCGCCCATGTCGGCCAACAGGTCGACCTTGAGGCCGCGGATCCGTCCGTCGTCGTCCAGCGCCAGCGCGATCCTCTGGACCTGGTCACGACCGTGGATCGTGGCCTGGAAGGCCTCGGAACGGGTCTCGGTCCACTTGACCGGGCGACCCAGCTTCTGGGCCAGCACCAGCGCGAGGACCTCCTCGGCGTAGACGTTGAGCTTGGAGCCGAAGCCACCACCCACGTCGGGGGCGATGACCCGCAACTGGGCCTCGTTGACGCCAGCGGTCAGGGCCAGCATCAGACGCAGGATGTGCGGGATCTGGGTCGCTGACCAGATGGTCAGTTCGCCGGACACGCCCATCGGGGCCACCACCACCGAGCGCGGCTCCATCGCCATCGGGATGAGTCGCTGGTTGACGAACTCGCGCTCGACCACGTGGGCCGCACCGTCGAAGGCATCGTCGATGTCACCCATCGCGAACGGCCACACGTAGGAGCTGTTGGAGTCGAGGTCGCTGTGGGCCAGGTCGGCCCCGTCCTCGATGGCCTTGTTCATGTCCACGACCGCCGGCAGCTGGCCGTAGTCGACCAGCACGCGCTCGGCCGCGTCGACCGCCTGGGCCTGGGTGGTGGCGATGACGACCGCGACGCCGTCACCGACGTAGGCGGCCTCGTCGACGGCCAGCATCTTGTGCTCGGGGGTGACCATGTCGTCGGTGACCGGCCAGGCGCAGGGAAGGCCCCCGGCCAGGTCGGCCACGTCCGCACCGCTGTAGGCGGCGACGACGCCCGGCATCTCCAGCGCGCCGGAGAGGTCGACCGAGTTGATCGTGGCGTGGGCCATCGGCGAGCGCACGAGCGCCATGTGGACCATGCCGGGGAGTCGGATGTCGTCGGTGAAGTTGGTCCGGCCGGTGACCAGGCGCGCGTCCTCCTTGCGCAGCCGGGTGCGGCCGACGTTGGCCTCAGTGGTGGTGGGGTTCTCGGTGGCCGTCATGCGGACACCTCCTCGGTCGCGGGAGCGGAGGCGGAGCCGTTCCCATTCGCGTTGCCGGCCGCGGCGGCGTTCTGGACGGCGCGCACGATGTTGACGTAGCCCGTGCAGCGGCAGAGGTTGCCCTCGAGCCCGTCGCGGATCTCTTCCTCCGTCGGGTCGGCGTTCTGTCCGAGCAGGTCGGCGGCCGCCATGATCATGCCGGGGGTGCAGTACCCGCACTGGAGGCCGTGTTCCTCGTGGAAGGCGCGCTGCAGCGGGTGCCAGCCCTCCTCGGTGGTCTCGTCGGTGGCGAGGCCGTGGATGGTGGTGACCTCGCGACCGTCGGCCTGCACCGCCAGGACCGTGCAGCTCTTCACGCTGCGCCCGTCGAGGTGGACCGTGCAGGCGCCGCAGTTGGAGGTGTCACACCCCACGTTCACCCCGGTCATCCCCAGGGTCTCGCGGAGGTGGTGGACGAGTAGTTGTCGTGGCTCAGCCTCGTTGCTGTGTTCTGTGCCGTCCACGGTGACGTTGACCTGCATGACCGCTCCCTCGGTGCGCTGGAGTCGCACGATCGTGCGACTCGGGGCGGGAAGGGGCCGAGCATCACCAGGCCCGGTCATGAGGGCACCGATGACGCGGTCCTGAACAGGACACGACGTCCCGCCGACCTCGGTGCTGACTCGTTCTCGGGCACTGCTGCGCGTCGAACCCCGCCCGGCTCCGCAGGTCCACGCTAACGAACCACCGGCGCGACGTCAGCCGTTCGACCAGCCAATCCCGCTCGGCGGCAGGTCATCCCCACCCACGGACACGCTGGCCCCCTCCGATCGGGCAGGGTGGCCACTCCCCGACCGGCGGGTCGACGGACGACGGGCCGGTGGACCCCGCGCTCAGCCCCCGATGTAGGACATCTCCACGCGGTCGACGCGGGCCGTGGCGGCCGTGCGCAGTTCCGAGTAGCGGTCACCGCGCCGGGTCCACACGTCGCGGATGATCGCCGCGAGCGCCTCGTCGTCGTGGCCGTCGCGAACGGGTGCCCGCAGGTCGGTCCCGGACGTGGCGAACAGGCACGTGAAGAGCTCGCCGATCGACGACAGGCGGGCACGCGAACAGGTCTGGCAGAACGGCCTCGTCACCGATGCGATGACGCCGACCTCGCCGCGGCCATCGGCCCAGCGCCAGCGTTCGGCGACCTGGCCCGACCCGGTCTGGGCTCCGACGACGGTGCCACCCGGCACCGGGTCGACGGGCTCGAGGTCCCCGATGGTCCGCAGGCGTTCGACGACCTCGGCGGCGGGGACCACGTCGTCCAGGCGCCAGCCGTTGGTCGCACCGACGTCCATGAACTCGATGAACCGGACCGTGATCCCGGCCTCGCGGCCCCAGGTCGCCATCTTCACGATCTGCTCGTCGTTGACCCCGCGCTTCACGACGGTGTTCACCTTGACCGGCAGGTCGACCGCCCGGGCGGCGTCGATCCCGGCCAGGATCGCGGTCACCGGCACCTTCGTGTCCGAGATCGCCTTGTGGACCTCGTCGTCCAGCGCGTCCAACGACACCGTGACCCGCCCCAGCCCTGCCGCGGCCAGGTCGGCGGCCTGGCGTGGCAACAGCGTGCCGTTGGTGGTCAGGGCGAGGTCCTCCAGCGCCTCGATGCCGGCCAGCGACGCGACCAGCGAGGACAGGTCGGAGCGCAGCAGGGGTTCGCCCCCGGTCAGTCGGATCTTGGTCACCCCGACGTCGGCGAACAACCGCACCAGCCGGGTGATCTCTTCGAACGACAGGAGTTCGTCGCGTTCGAGGAAGGCGTGGTCGGGGCCGAAGATCTCGCGTGGCATGCAGTACCGACACCGGAAGTTGCAGCGGTCGGTGACCGACACCCGCAGGTCGGTCAGCGGACGCGACAGGCGATCGACCAGGGCGGGCGACGGCCCACCGGCAGGACGCTGGGTCGGGACGGGCGAGGAGGTGGCCATGGCGCCGACGGTACCCAGCACCCCGCTCCCGACCCCCGTGGTCGCCGATCCGGTCGATTCGTGGTCGGCCACCACCGGCCCGAGCACGGACCGGACCGTCATGCCTCCAGCGGGTCACCGGGGATGGGCAGGCCACGGGCGGCCAGCGTGGCCGCCTCCTCGGGGTCGGTCCCGGCCGGCAGTCGGCTCTTCACAGCGCGCGCAGGGGCGCCGACCGCGATCGAGAAGGGGGCGAGGTCACCACGCACGACCGACTGGGCCCCGACCACCGTGCCCCGCCCGACGTCGCTGCCCCGCAGCACGGTGACCTGGTCGCCCAGCCAGCAGTCGGCCCCGATCCGGACCGGCGTCAGCACGATGCCCTGGTCACGGATGGGGACGTCCAACCGGGCAAAGCGGTGGTCGAAGTCGCAGACGTAGGCGTTGTCGGCCACCAGGACGCCGTCGCCGACGAGCACGTCCAGGTGCGCGTTCAGTTGGTTGCCGGTCCCGAGGACCACCTTGGCGCCCAGTCGCATCGTCCCGCCGTGGACTCGCAGGCGGTTGCGGTCGCCGATCCAGCACCACGGGCCGATGACCAACCGGCCGTGGTCCGGTCGCGGGCGCAGCTGGACGTCGCGCCCGGTGAACACCATCCCCTGGAGGTCGAGGTCGGCGCCGGTGGCGGCGGCACGGGCTCGCAGGGCCGCCCAGCGCGCGGCCGCGAGCAGGTGGTGGTGGGTCAGCATGCGGTCGTCGACGGCGCGCCGGATCGCCTCGCGCCACCCGAACCGGGGGTAGTGCAGGCGCGGTGGCGGTCGTCGGAAGGACGGCCCGAGGCCGGCATCGGTGGCCGCGTCGTGGGCAAGTCGAGCGGCCCGCCGGGTGCCCTCCCGGCCGATCTCACGGGCCAGGGCCAGTTCGCGCCAGGCAGCGAGCGCGTCGGCGACGTCCGCGGGGGCGGTCGGCGCGGTCGAGCCGTCGTCCCCGATCGAGTGCATCCCGGTCCTCCGACGTCGCCACCGGCCCGACATCCTACGATCGTCGGCCCGACCGAGGACCGATGCCATGCCGCTGGACCCCGATGTCCGCGAGTTCTGTTCCGGGACCAACTTCGCCGTCCTGACCACCCTGTTCGACGACGGCCGCCCCCAGACCCAGGTCATGTGGGTCGACGCCGACGACGACCACGTGCTGATCAACACCGAGGTCCACCGGGCCAAGTTCCGCAACGTGGAGGCCGATCCGCGGGTCACCGTCACGGTCTGGGACGTCGACGACGCCTACTCGTACGTGGAGGTGCGTGGCGAGGTGGCGGAGGTCGTCCGCGGCCAGGCGGCCCGCGACCACATCGACGCATGCTCGCAGCGCTACACCGGGCACGACTACGCATCCACGATCCAGTCCGAACGCGCGATCCTGCGCATCCGGCCCCACCGGATCGTCGACCACCGATGACAGCCGCCCGGCGTTCGGCCATGACCGCGCTCGTGGTGGCACTCGCCATCGGGGGCGGCGCGTGCACGTCCACCGCGACCGATGCCGACGACCCGGCCACGGAGGCCGGCGCGCCCACGTCGACCTCGCCGTCGGACCCGGAACCATCGCTGGCCCCCTCCACCTCCGCGCCACCGTCGGCCACGCCGAGCCAGGACGGGACCGCGAACCCGTCGCCCGACCCGTCTTCCGATGCGACCCCGTCGATCGACTGCACCGCCGACGAGCGCGCCGGCATGGAGGCCGTGGTCCGGGACCAGTTGGCGGCCTTCTCGGCTGGCGACTTCGCGGCTGCCCGGGACCTCGCCAGCGAGACCTTCCGTGCCGGGATCGGCCTCGACGCCTTCGAGGCCCTGATCAGCGAGCAGTACCCGGTGGTGCTGGCCGACACCGACCCGGCCTTCGGACGATGTGCCGCGACGAACCCGGGTGGGCTGCTGGAGGTGGCCGTGTCCGGGCCCGACGGAGTGGCCGAACTGGTCTACCTGTTGGTGCGCGAGGACGGGCGCTGGGCGATCGAGGCGGCCCAGTACACCACCCCACCGGGCGACGAGGGCACGGTCACCTGACGCCGGCCGGCTTGGTGGCCGCCAGGACGACGCCTCGTCCGGTGCTGACCGGACAGGCGAGCACGCCCCGACGACCATCACTCCCGGGGCGGGGACACCGGCTTCCTTGCCGCCAGGACGAGGTTGTAGAACAGGGGGCGGGGGACGATCCGGCGGAGCACGACCTCGTCCAGCCTGGTCAGGGCGCGGTAGCCGCGGAACACGCCCATGGACCACCCGGGCGTGATCGCGTCCGGGGCCAGCGACCCCTCGACGGTGCGGGCGGCCCAGCCCCACCAGTTGGCGGTCAGTTCCTCGGTCTGGACCACCACGTCGGTGAACCCGACCACCGAGGCCATCCGTTCCACCTCGTCGGGATGGAACGTGTGGAGGTCGACGTCGGCCTCCAGCGCGGCCAGGCCAGCGTCGTCGCCGTGGTCGTGGTGTCGCCGCAGGTGGGCGAAGCGGGGCTGGCTGGTCACCCGGTCGAAGACCGCCCACGTTGCACGCTTGACGACGGTGGTGATGCGCTCGCCCCAGTGCGAGGGCTCCCCCGCCACCAGCAGTCGCCCGCCCGGGCGAAGGACACGGTGTGCCTCACGGATCGCCACGCCGGGGATCGGGAGGTGGTGCAGGAACGCGTGCCCGAGCACCAGGTCGAAGGTGTCGTCGTCGAAGGGCAGTGATTCGGCATCGGCCACCGCGGTGCGGACCGCGACGCCGTTGGCGGCGGCGTTGGCAGCGGCGACCTCCAGCATGCGCGGGGACAGGTCGCTGAGCGTCAGTGATCCCGTCAGGCGCCCGGCCTTGGCGAGGTTGACCCCGAAGAACCCGGTCCCGCACCCCAGTTCGAGGGCGTCACCCGCCACGTGCACGTCGCCGAGCCCGCGCACCAGGCGTCCCACCGCATAGTCCGTGACGTGGTCGTCGAAGGTGATTCCGAACTTGTCGTCGTAGGTCGGGGCCTCCCAGTCGTGGTAGGCCTCCTGGACGTCCTTCATGTCATCCACGGTCCGGCTCCCCCGTGGTCATCGGCCGGTGAAGGTGGCCTTGCCGGGGCCCTCGTCGAGGAAGGACTGGACGCCGATCGCCTTGTCGTCGGTGCCGAAGGCAGCGGCGAAGAGTTCACGCTCCAACGCCATGGCCTCGTCCAGGGGTCGGTCGATGCCCTCGTCGATGGCGCGCTTGGCCAGGGCCAGCGATGCCGGTCCGGCCGCAAGCCGGTTGGCCCAGTCCGTTGCCTCGGCGAGCAGGTCGTCGTCCGCCACGACGCGATTCACGATGCCCAGGTCGCTGGCCTCGTCCATGCCGACCATGCGCCCCGAGAACACCAGTTCCTTGGCCCGGTTCGGCCCGACCAGGCGCGCGATCCGCTGCGTTCCGCCGGCCCCGGGCAACAGGCCCAGCAACACCTCGGGGAACCCGACCCGGGTGCCGGCCGTCGCGAGGCGGAAGTCACATGCCAGGGCCAGTTCGAAGCCACCGCCCAGGGCGTACTTCGTGAGCGCCGCGATGCTGGGGAACGGGGCATGTGCGATGGCGTCGTTGGCCCGGTGCAGTCGCTCGGATGCCACCAGGGCCTCGTCCGGTCCCCAGTCGGGGAACTCCTTGACGTCGGCCCCGGCCGCGAACATGTCCGGCCCACCCCACACGACCAGCGCCCGGCAGGTGCCGTCGTCGACGAGGCCATCCACCAGGTCGAAGATGGTCTCGGTCACCGCGCTGGAGATCGGGTTCATGGGCGGGCGCTGGAGTTCCAGCACCGCCACACCGGTGTCCTCGTCGAGGTCCAGCGTCACGAAGTCGTCGGCCATCGTCGAGTCCTCACGGTCGGGTCTGTCGCGAAGTCTAGGACCGTGACGCCAGTGGCTGAGGACTGGCTCGCCCGGCGACCCGACCTGACGAACGGCCATGACCGCCGCCCGAACGACCAACGAGGTCGTTCGGGTTGGGTGGTGGGACGGCGTGTGGACACGGCTCGACGGCGGGCAACGGCGGGGCAACGACGGTCTGGACGAGGCCGGCAGTGGCAGCCACGGCCGGGCGTCGGGAGTCGCGACGGTGTCACGCGATCGTCATGCCCTTCGGCGGCGGCGGGTCGACCGTGACCGGGTCAAGGCACGCCGGTCAGGGTCGGCTGATTCTGGGGTGATGCCCGCGGTCCGGCACGGGCCGGCGTCGTGAGGTTTCGCCGAGCCGGTGCCAGGCGCAGGACCCAGCCGTGGCGACGGTGACGCCACGTGGTGGATCCGTCGTCGCAGCGGGTCACGGTCCAGGCCTTGGAGGTCTTGTGGTTGTGCCACCGCCGACCGAGCGGGTGCAGGTTGGTGACATCGGTCGCCCCATCGGGCCACTCCGTGACATGGTCGAGGTCGCCACGACGGACCGGGCACGACCCATCGGGGTCACGCACGGCCAGGTCACGGGCCCAGATCGCCTGGCGCAACCAGTGCGGTGGGACCTGGGTCGCGCGCCCGACCCCGACAACCTGTCCACAGTCGTCCAGGACGACACCACGCAGGTCCGCACCACGTTCGTCGACCAGCCGCTGGAGGACGGCGGCGGACACCTTCATACGCCCACCAGCCAGGGTGTGCAGCAACCAGCCGGACGTGCGGGCGGCATCCAGCAGGGCCTCAACGTCGACGGTGGCCAACAGCAGCGGACGACCGTGACCGTCCCCGACAACGCCGGCGTCACCGTCGTTGGGGGCCAGGGAGCGTTCGCACAGGTCGACGAGCCGGCGTGCCATCCGGGCACCGTGCTCGCGGGTGTGGGCACGACGCCTTTCGTCCAGCGTGTCCAACAGGTCGTCCACGTCGTCGGGTTCGACGCCATCGAGATCCTCGGACGCGACCGACGGCGGGGCCAGGGCGGCGTCGAGGGCTTCGGCCACGGTGGCGAACGACACCGACCCGAACTCGCCATACATCGACCCACCACCGAACAGGCGCGGGCTGAGCGACACGAACTCGGACTCGGGGGCACGCTCGGCGCGTTCCAACCGAGACGGCCGGGCGGCGTCGACCCACTGCCACACGTCGTCGACGACCGCGTCGGGTTCGAACGTGGCCATGTCCACCATCGCCACCGACACCAGGTCGTCGAGTTCACCGAGCCGAGCCACCGGCACACCACGGGCCGCACGACAGATCGCCGCGACCTGGAGCCACGACAACCAGCCGTCGCACAGCCCGACCAGCGTCGCCGGCATCCGGTTCAGGACATCGAACGCGCCGAGCAGCGCACGGGCGTCGACCCCGGGCATGCGGCAGACATGTTCGAGCCAGACCTGCAACGTCATGCCCCCGAGCCGGTCGTGCAGTCCGTCGGCATGGCGAAGGTCGACCAGCAGCATCGCAGCACGACCCATCAACCGGTCACGACCCTCCAACAGCCCCGCAACCTCGTACAGCCGGCCACCCAGCGGATCACCCGGACCCGCGTGCACCGGCACGGCCAGGCCCACACGAGCGGGCAGGTCGGCCCGTCGCGATTCCGTTGGTGCCTGGTGGTTCGGGTCACCGTGGGCGCTGGAGTTCGGATGCGTCGTCATGTCATGAACGTAGATGAGGGGTGCGACAACCCAGCATCCGACTTCGCCACCTGTGGAAACGCTGACCAGCGCCCACGCTCACGTGACCCGGGGACCTCGTGAGGCAGCGGCCCGGGCCGTGCCGGCCGGTGCGTACTCCGGGGCGAGACTGCAGATGCTCGCCACGACCTCGTCCAGGAATGGCAGTGTCGTGCCGGTCCGGGTGGGCGACGTCGACCGGCACCGGTGGCGCATCCGCGATCGGGACCAGGGCCAGCCCCGCGAAGCCGAACTGGTCCTGGAACCCGGACGGGATGCTGCACACGCCCTTGCCGGCGACGACGTCGAGGAACAGCTCCTGGGGGTTGTCGCACCAGCCACTGGGCGGCGGCGGGCCGCCGCGGGCGGCATCCATCCGCCAGTAGGCATGGGCGACCTCGTCGCCGATGCGGCACCACAGGAACCCGAGCTGGTCGAGCTCCTCCAGCGTGACCTCGCGCCGATCCGCGGCCAGTGACGACGGCAGCACCGCCACACGAACATCGTCCCACAGGTGGACGCGGACCAGGTCGCAGTCGCGGCCGGTCGGGCCGAGGAGCACGGCAAGGTCGGTGTCGCCGGTGGCCAGCCCGGCAGTCGGGTCCTCCCAACCGATGGCCCGGAGTTCGACCTCCACGTCGAGGCCACCGAGCCGCAGCCGCGCCACTGCCTCGCGAACCAGCCCGCCGCCGAAGCCGTTGATCGTCCCCACCCGGAACAACGCCTGGCCAGCAAGCACGTCGGCCTTGTCGACCATGGCGGCTGCCGCCCCCACCAGTGCGCGGGCGTCGGGCAACAGGGTCCGTCCGTGGTCGGTCAGCGACACCGAACGGGACGTCCGCTCGAACAACTGGACGCCCAGGCGTTGCTCGAGGTCCTTGATGCCGGCACTGAGGGTGGACGGCGTCACGTACAGCCGCGCCGCTGCACGCACGAAGCTGAGCTCCTGTGCCACGGTCGTGAAGTACCGGAGCAGTCGCAGGTCTGGCATGGACGACACCTCCTTCGGCGACTGATCGACGCCAGCGACCGATCGACCCACCGATGGCCTAGTCGAGGGTGGCCGGGGCGTCAAGGGCTGCCAGCGGCAGGAGTCCCCAGCGCCGTTCGGCCCGGCCGAACGCTGCGTTCGGAGTTTCCTGCTGGTGTCGTACCGCGGACGATCTAGGGTCGACGGGGATGAAGGTCACCGGGCGAGGGAGTAGGGCCATGGGGCAGGGATCGACAGTTCGTGACCGGACCGGCCGCCGGCTCGTCACGGCGATCATCGTGGGGGCGCTGGCGATGGCCGCGGCCCCCACGCTGGGCTCGCCGGCTGACGCCGCACCGAGGTCGGCACACCTCCGGTGGTCGACGTGCTACCGCGACGTGGGCGACCAGTTCGGGCTCACCTTCGAATGTGCCGAGCTCAGGGTGCCCCTGGACCACGACCGGCCGCGTGGGCGGACCATCCCGTTGGCGCTGGTACGACTGCCCGCCACCGACCCGGACAACCGGATCGGGTCGATGTTCATCAACCCCGGCGGTCCGGGGGGATCCGGCGTGGACGCGGTGTTGTTCTTCCTGGGGCCGTTCGCCGACGAGGTCTGGGGACCGGAGATCCGGCAACGATTCGACATCGTCGGCTTCGACCCCCGGGGCGTGGCGCGCAGCACGGGCATCCGCTGCTTCGGCACCGTCGACCAGGCGCTGCAGGTGTTCGCCCCGTTCTCGTTCCCCCTGACACCCGAGCAGGAGCAGGTGTGGATCGACGGGGACACCCTGCTGGCGGAGCGCTGTGATCGCCGGGCAGGACGCATCGCCGAGCACATGTCGACGGCCAACGTGGCGCGCGACCTGGACCTGATGCGGGCCGCCGTCGGTGACGACCAGCTCACCTACTTCGGGGTCTCGTACGGGTCGATGCTGGGCACGACCTATGCAAACCTGTTCCCGGACCGCGTCCGGGCGGTCGTGGTCGACGGCATCCTCGATCCGGTGGCGTGGTCGAACCTGGAGGGTGAGGTGCCGTTCAGCACGCGCCTGCGCTCGGACGTCGGTGCGCAGGCGACGCTGGACCGGTTCCTCGACCTGTGCGAGTCGGCGGCCCCCGGCAACTGCGCCCTGGCACCGGATGCATCGACCCGGTTCGACGCGCTCGCCGAGGCACTGTCGGCGGGGCCGGTCGAGGTCACGGACCCGGGCAGCGGCGAGACGTTCAGCATCACCTACCAGGACCTGATCGCGCAGACCCTGCAGGCGCTGTACGACCCCTTCAGCCAGCCCATGCTCGCCGAGGAACTCGCCCTCCTCGAACAGGTGGTCGCGACGAACGCCCCGCAGGTGGCCCCACACGGGCGCACCCTCGCATCGTGGGGTACCACGCGCGGCTTCCCCCGGTACCCCAACTTCGTGGAGAGTCCGCCGGCCGTGGTCTGCACGGACGGCAACAACCCGTCCGACTACGACGTCTGGCGCGCGGAGGGCGCCGCTGCCGACGCCGCCTACGGCTACTTCGGTCGCATCTGGACGTGGTCGTCCACCCCCTGCGCCCAGTGGCCGTTCGAAGACGCCGATCGCTACGTCGGACCGTGGGATGCCGAGACCAGCAACGACGTGCTGGTCGTGGGCAACCTGTACGACCCGGCGACCCGCTACGAGGGCGCGACGACATTGCGGTCGCTGTTGCCGAACTCGGCGCTGGTCACGGTCGACCTGGCTGGGCACGTCGCCGCGGGTGCCAACGCCTGCGCCGGGTACGCCGAGACCCAGTACCTCGTGGACCCGTCGACGGCACC
This sequence comes from Nitriliruptorales bacterium, assembly GCA_024637135.1. Taxonomy (GTDB): domain Bacteria; phylum Actinomycetota; class Nitriliruptoria; order Nitriliruptorales; family Nitriliruptoraceae; genus Salsipaludibacter. The sequence goes on from JAGXFT010000088.1 coordinate 11,897, forward strand.
GGCCCTGGATGGTCTGTCGTGCCCGCTCGAGTACAACCCGTTCGACCTGCTCGCGGGATCGTCGGGCGGCGACGGGTTCGGCCTGTCGCGCGCGATGCGGATGGGGATGGCGGCCCAGGCGTGGGGCCACGACGCCCCGTGACACGCCCGGCCGCCACGGAGGTGGCACGCACCGCCCGGGTCACCCGGTGAGCAGGCGAACGACGGCGACCAGGCCGACGACGACGATGACGGCTCGGAGCACGGTCGGGGACAGTCGTCGGCCGACGCGGGCGCCGACCTGGCCGCCGATGGTCGAGCCCACGGCCACCAGCACCACCACCTGCCAGTCGGGCTCGGCCACGACCACGAACAGCACCGCCGCGATCCCGTTGACCAACGCGGCCACCAGGTTCTTGGTGCCGTTCAGGCGTTGGAGGTCCTCGGGGATCGCCATCCCCAGCAAGGCCAGCAGCAGCACGCCCTGGGCCGCGCCGAAGTAGCCGCCGTAGATGCCGGTCAGGTACACGCCCAGCACCAGCCACCAGCGGGGCGGCCCGACCACGCCCGTGCGTGGTCGGGCCGCCACCCGCGCCGCCACGCGAGGCTGGACCAGCACGGCCACCAGCGCGAGCACGATCAGGACCGGCACGATCGCGTCGAACGCCGCCGACGGCAGGACCAGCAACGCGATCGCGCCGGTCAGCCCGCCGGCCAGTCCGGCCGACCCCAGCCACCACAGCCGCGTGGCCTGGCCCCGCAGTTCGCGGCGGTAGCCGGCCGTCCCGCTGACGGCACCCGGCACCAGCCCGATCGTGTTGGACACGTTGGCCGTCAGCGGCGGTACGCCCAGCAGGACCAGCACCGGAAACGTGATGAGGGTGCCGGACCCGACGATCGTGTTGATCGCCCCCGCCCCGATCCCGGCCACCAGCACCAACACCTGCTCGAGCACGCTCAACGACGTGCTCACCGGCGAGACCCGCCGACCGCATCGGACCCGGCGGCCAGGGCGGCCAGGTCGGCGCGGGTGTCGACGTCGCGGGGACGGTCGTGGTCGACCCGGACGAGCGTCGGCCCCACGGCGGCCAGCAACGCGCGGCCGCCACCCTCCTGCTCCAGCACCAGCAGGCGGTCGTGCAGGTCGGCGGCGAAGCCGACGGGGTGGCCGCGGCCGCCGTCGCGGAAGGCCACCTGGACCGCCTGGGCCCCGTCGTCGAGAGCCGCCACCACGGCCTCGACGTCGGCGACCGGGACCCGTGGCTGGTCCGCGAGCAGGACCACCAGCGAGCACGGCCCGACCTCGGCGACCGCCGCGGCCAGCGACGAACCCATCCCCCGCGACGGGTCCGCATTCACCACGATCCGAACATCCGGCGCAGCAGACCGCGCCGCGTCCGCAACCGCCCCCTCGTCGCCGTGCACCGGGGCACCCGCGGGACCGGTCCCGCGCCCCCGGGGTCCCACCACGACGACCACTGCCAGGTCGGCCGCGGCCAGGGTCGCCACGGCATGGGCCACCAGCGGTGTCCCGTCCAGGACCGCCAGTTGCTTGGGGCCGCCGAAGCGGACGCCACGACCGGCCGCGAGCACGACCCCGACCGGGCCCCGCTGATCCGACCCGGGCGCGGCCCTGGCCATGCCGTCACCCATCAGGCCGGGTCGCGGTCGTCGTGGATCGAACCGTCCTTGTCACGCAGGAACCCGGCCCCGGCACCCCGGGTCGCGGCCAGCACCTCGGCGACGATGGCCACGGCGATCTCGTCGGGGCCCTCGGCTGCGAGGTCGAGGCCGGCCGGGCCGTGCACCCGATCGAGGTGGGGTCGCACGTCGATGTCCTCGCGGTCGAGGTGGTCGACCAGCCGCTCCAACCGCGTGCCGGGGCCGAGCATCCCGAGGTAGGCCAGGCCGACCGGAGCCAGCGACGCGAGGTAGTCCGCATCCCGCATGAAGTTGTGGCTCATCACGACAGCAGCGGTTCGCTCGTCCGCCCCGGTGGCCGTCGCGACCTCGCCGGGCGGGGTGTGCACGAACGACGCGGCGCCCGGGAACCGTTCGGGGTCCAGGAACACCTCACGGTCGTCGACGACCACGACCTCCCAGCCGAGCGCCGCCGCCCGGGCCACCAGCGGGATCGCGTCGTGGCCGGCACCGCAGACCAGCAGGCGCAGGGGTGGGGTGACACGCTCGACGAACACGGTGCGGTCGCCGACCTCCACCAGCCCCGACCGGTCGAGTCCCCGGGCCACGGCCACGACCTCCTCCTGGGCATCGGCGGCCGTGGGCGGGACGTCATCGGCGAACCCGACCACGTCGCCTCCGTCGGGCACCAGCGCGGTGGCCCCAAGGGCCGCGTCGTCCGGACCGCCGACGATCGTGACCAGCCGGAACGGCCGCCCCGACTCCCGGCCCTGCTGGAGCAGGTCGAGGTGACGCCGGGCCGACCCGGACGGGGCCACGAACACGTCCATCGCCCCGTTGCAGCCCAGGCCCCAGCCCCAGATCGCCTCCTCGTCGGCGGTCAGGTCGTAGAACTCGCGCCGGGGTACGCCGTCGTCCATCACCGCGCCGCCGACCTCCAGCACCTCCCCCTCCAGGCACCCGCCGGACAGGTTGCCGACCCACGAGTTGTCGTCCCGCACGACCAGGCGCGCACCGGGCCGGCGGTAGGTGGACCCCGAGACGTCCACGATCGTGGCCAGGGCCCACGGTCGCCCGGCCGCGTCCTCCTCGGCGGCGGTCGCCATGACCTGCTGCAACTCGTCCATGGTGGGTGCTCCGGGTGGTCGGTGGGTCGTTCGGGTGCGGGCAGGTGGCTCGGGAGGGACCGGGCCGGGTCAGACGGCGGCGATCACGTCGGCGAGGTCGTCCAGGCTGGCGACGTCGTGGCCGGGCAGGAAGTGGTCGATCGACGGCATCGCGGCAGCCATGCCACGGGCCAACGGCTCGTAGCGCGGATCGACCTTGAGCGGGTTGACCCACACCACGGCGTACGACTGGCGGTGGACCCGGTCCATCGAGCGCGCCAACAGGTCGACGTCGCCCCGTTCCAGCCCGTCGGACACCACCAGCACGACCGCGCCGCGCAGGATGCCGCGTCGCCCCCACGTGCGCAGCAGTTCGTCCAGGCTGGCCCCGATGCGGGTGCCCGAGTCCCAGTCCACGACCCGTCGGGCCGCGGCCGCCAGCGCCCGGTCCGGGTCGGTCGCGTCCAGCACGTCGGTCAGCCGGGTCAGGCGAGTCCCGAACGCGAACACCTCGACCTTCTCGGCCCGGACCCGGGCGGAGAAGGCGAACTGCAGCAGCGCGCGGCTGTGGTCCGACATCGACCCGGACACGTCCAGCACCAGGACCAGCGGACGGCGTCGCAGGCGGTGGCGGCGCCAGACCCGGTCCACGACCTCGCCGTCGGTGCGGATGGCCCGCCGCAACGAGCGCCCGACGTCCAACCGGGCGCCACGCCGGTGTGGGCGGGTGCGGCGCCAGCGCCGGTGTGGCAGGTCGATCACGATGCGCGACATCAGTCGCTTCATCGCCGCCAACTCCTCGTCCGTGGCGTGGTCGAAACGTCGGTGGCGGAGGTGCTCACTGGCACTGGCGATCGCCCCGGGCTGGGGCTCGTCGTCACCGGGGGTCCCGTCGTCGGGGTCGGCGGCCGGGCGGTCGACCCACACCGACACCGGGTCGGGGGCATCCGCGTCGATCGATCCCTGCTCCCACTCCCCCACGAAGTGGGCCCGGAACACCCGGTCGTAGGTGACGCGGTCGCGCGGGTGGGGCACCAGGGTGGTGTGGCCGGCCCAGTAGGCGTCCAGCACGTCCGGGGGTTCCAACGCCGCCAACGCGTCCATGAAGTCGATCGCCCGCGACGCCGGCACCACCACGCCGGCCGCACGCAGGGACACGACCAGCCCCATCGCCTCGCCCCGCAGGTCACGTCCGCCGCCCGGCGGTCCGTCGGGTGCCGGGACCGGGACCGGATCCCCCTCCTCGCCACCGGTGACGACGTGGCCGGCCGCCATCGTCAACTGCCACACCGGCTGGTTGCCGCCCCACGCGGTCCGGGCCTGGCCGGGCGTCGGCACGCGGGCGTCGTCGATCGCCACGTCGGGCAGCACGGCGGGACCCTCGTGGGGCGGCTCGGGGTCGTCCCGACCGGTCACGCGACGAAGACCCGGTCGAGCTCGGCCCGGACCCGCTCGACGTCGTCGTGGTCCTTGACCAGCGTCGACAGCGTGTCCTCCAGCATCTCGCGGTCCAGCGCCGTCACGTCCAGCAGGGTCAGGGCGCGGGCCCAGTCCAGGGTCTCGGCCACGCCCGGCGGTTTGAACAGTTCGAGTTGACGCAGCCGCACCACGACGTCGGCCACCGACCGCGCCAAGGCGGCCGGGACCTCCGGGGCGCGCACGCGGATGATCTCGGCCTCGGTGGCGGCATCCGGGTGGTCGATCCAGTGGTACAGCGCCCGTCGACGCAGGGCCTCGTGGAGTTCACGCGTGCGGTTGGATGTCAGGATCACGACCGGGGGCCGGGTCGTGGTGACCGTGCCGAGCTCGGGGATGGAGACCTGGAAGTCGGACAGGATCTCCAGCAGGAACGCCTCGAACTCGTCGTCGGCGCGATCGATCTCGTCGATCAACAGCACCGCCTCGCCCTGGGACCGGAGCGCACGCAGCAACGGTCGTTCCAGCAGGAAGCGCTCGGTGTAAAGGAGGTCGGCGACGTCGTCAAGCGACGACGGACCGGCGGCGTGCGCGCCGTTGCCGGCGTCCTCCCCCAGTGCCTCCATGGCGCGCAGGGCCAGCAACTGGCGGGGGTAGTCCCAGTCGTAGAGCGCCTGCGAGGCATCGATGCCCTCGTGGCACTGCAACCGGATCAGCGGCACCTCGAGGATCGCCGACAGGACCTTGGCGACCTCGGTCTTACCGACGCCGGCGTCACCCTCCAGCAACAGGGGACGGCCCAGCCGCAGCGCCAACGAGACCGCGGTCGCCAGCCCGCGATCGGCGAGGTAGGCGTGGTCGCGCATGGCATCGGCCACCTCGCGCGGACCGAGGCCGGCATGGGCCGGCGTGGCGGGCTCGGCAGGTGGTGCATCGTGCTCGGTCGACATCACATCCCCGTCGTCGACACCGGAGGGTCCGGGGTCGTGGCGTGGCCCAGGTGTCCGTTCCCGGGCTCGGCGCGGTCCGGGGGTCCCGCCCGACCCGGTCCGGCGTGGCACGAGGCCCCGCTCCGACGGACGTGCCGATCGCACCGGCCGGGCCCGAACGGGCTCGTGGGGCCGACGCGACGCGTCCTAGGCTCGACGCTACCGGCCCACGAGCAAGGCAACTGCCATGTCGACCATCCCGTCGCGCCCCGCGGGCGAGCACGGATCGACCGCCACCACGGCGGACCACGACCATGGTTCCGGCGCGGCGTCCCGGGCTGCCGTGGTGACGTCGTCAGACGGGGCCAGCCACGGAGCCCGCGAGGACCGCTCCGGCGACGCACTGGCCACCCTGCTGGCCGAGCGCGGCTTCGACGTCGCCGAACGCCGCGTGGTCCCGGACGAGCGTGACGTGCTGGTCGCCACGATCGAGGACCTGTGCGCGTCCGGCACCCGGCTGGTGGTGATCACCGGCGGCACCGGCCTGGGGCCACGTGACGTCACCCCCGAGGCGGTCGCCGAACTGGGCGGACGCGTGCTGCCCGGATTCGGCGAGGTCATGCGCGCGACCGGACGGACCTCGACACCGATGGCGGACCTGTCCCGCTCCGTGGCGGTGGCGGTCGACCAGACGCTGGTCGTGGCGGTTCCCGGCAGTCCCCGCGGGGCGGTCGAGTCACTGGAGGCAGTCGCCGACCTGCTCCCCCACGCACTCGACCTGCTCGTCGGCGACACCGCCCACGCGGACCCGCCGTCCGACGCCGGCCACGACCACGACCACGGCGAGCACGACCACCGACGCGACATCGGGACGCCGGCGCACGGCGACGCGGGCCACGTCCACGACGCCGCGTGCGCGACTGCCCACGGGGATGCCGACCAGGAGTCCGACGAAGAAGCCGATGGGGCCGGCACCCTGATGGCGGTGTTCGCGTCGCCGCTGGCGGCACTGTTGCTGGCATGGGGCGGCGAACTGGGCTGGGACACCGTGCTGGTGGACCCGCGGGTGGCGACCGGCACCGACCCGGTCGCGCGCCGCGAGGTCGACGGGATGGTGGTGACGGCGTCCACGGCCGGCGCCGACGCCACCACCGACGTCGTCGTGACGGACCACCACCGTGACGAGTTGGTCGACCTCCTCGACGCCGCCCTCAACACCGACGCGCGCTTCATCGGGCTGATGGGATCCGCCCGCCACCAGGGCCCACACGTCGCGCCCCTGCGCGAGCGCGGCCGTTCCGACGACGACCTCGGCCGGATCGTGCGCCCGATCGGGATCGACATCGGCTCACGGACCCCGGCCGAGATCGCCGTGTCCACGCTCGCCGACCTGGTCGCCCGCCGCCGCCTGCCCTCGTTGCGCTCGTTCTCCACTGGCGAGGAGCCCACGAGCCAGCAGCAGTCGGGTCAGGGGTGACCGATGGCGCCCGGGCGGTCAGGCCGGGGGATGGCCGGTGCCGCCGTCCCGAAGCCAGCGTTCGAGGCCGCGGACGGCACGGTCACCGACGTCCTCGAAGCCCCGCTGGACGATGCCGTCGAGCAGGCCCACGGGACCGCCGAAGCGGAAGTGGGCGTCCCAGGTGACCGTGGTGGTGCCGGCGTCCTCGTCCACGCGGACATCGTCTGTCCCCACGGCCAGCAGTGACCGGGTCTCGTGGACCACGCGTGCGGGCCGGTCGTACCGGGTCGTGGTGTAGCCCAGTGCCAGCCCCACCGGGCCGAACACGGTCACGTCCAACGCGAAGCGGGCACCGTGGCCGACCCGCGGTCCACCGGCCGGACCGGACGAGCGCACCCCCGGGTCCCACTCCCCGGCCGCGGCGAAGTCCGCGATCGCGTCGAAGACCTCGGCGGCCGGCCGGTCCACGGTGAACGAGCGGGTGATCCGGGCCATCGACGACTCCTCGGGTGGGTGACGGCCACCGTACGACGCCTCGGCCTCGCGTCGCAGCGGACGGCTGTCAGGTCCAGGGGTCGTCGAGCAGGTCGGCGTGTTCGCCCAGGCGTGGGGGGGGCGTGACGACGCGTTCGGGGCGGGTCGAGTAGGCGATCGGGGACCCGGGCAGGCGCAGGTGACCGACGGTCGGGTGCTCGACCTCGTCGACCATGCCGAGGTGGTGGACCTGCGCCATGTCGTAGACCTGGTCCATCGTGTTGATCCGACCGGCCGGCACGCCGGCCTCGTCCAGTCGGGCCATCCAGTCGTCCACCGACCCCGGCGCCAGGGCGGCCTCGATCGCGGCGGTCAACACCTCGACGTTGGCGACCCGGTCGGTGTTGCTCGCGAAGCGGTCGTCGTCCACCGCGATCCCGACCACCGGTGCGAACCTCGCCCACAGGCCCTCGGACCCGACCGCGATGTTGATCCACCCGTCCGCGCAGGCATAGGCCCCGTACGGCGCGATCGAGGGGTGGCGGTTGCCCTCCAGTCCGGGGACGTCGCCACCCAGGGTCCAGCGCGTGCCCTGGTAGGCGTGGACCGCCACCGCCGATGCCAGCAACGAGGTGGTGACCCGCTGGCCGCGGCCGGTCCGGGCCCGCTCGTGCAGCGCCGCGACCACCCCGAAGGCACCGAACATCCCCGACAGGATGTCACTGACGGGGACGCCGAACTTGGTCGGCTGGCCGCCGGGGTGCCCGGTCATGGCCATCAGCCCGGCCTCGCCCTGCACGATCTGGTCGAACCCCGAACGGTGGCCGTCGGGACCGTCCTCGCCGAACCCGGTGATCGACAGGGTCACCAACCGCGGATTGAGGTCCTCCAGGGCGGCGGTGTCCAGGCCCATCCGCGCCATCACGCCGGGGCGGAAGTTCTCGACCAGCACGTCGGCCCCGGCCAGCAGGTCACGCAGTGCCGCGAGGTCGTCGGGGTCCTTGAGGTCCAGCGTCACCGACCGCTTGTTGCGGTTGACGGCCAGGAAGTACGACGACTCGCGCTCGACGCCCTCGCCCAGGAACGGCGGGCCCCACCCACGGGTGTCGTCACCGCTGCCGGGACGCTCCACCTTGACCACGTCCGCGCCGGCGTCGGCCAGCATCAGGGTCGCGTAGGGCCCCGACAGGGCACGGGTCAGGTCCACGACGCGGATGCCCGCGAGCGGGCCGGGTGTGCGTGGCATGGACGAACCTCCGGACGTCGCGGGGACGCCACGATAGGGCGGCTCCGACCGGACGACGTCAGGACGGGGCGAGGCCCTCCACCACGGTCTCGGCCCGCGACCGCCGTGCGAGGTAGGCGTGCCACACCAGGCGGGCCGCGCTCGACCGGTCCGGCGCCCAGCGTCGCCCGACCGCGACCAGGTCGCCGCGCACCAGCGGGTCGGGGTGGCCCACCACCTCGGCGCAGCCGACCTGCAGCGCCCGATCACCGATCGGCCACTCGTCCGGCAGTCCCCGGCATGCCAGCAGCCAGACGTCGGTGGTCCACGGCCCGATTCCCCTGACGGCCAGCAGCGCTGCCCGCGCTGCGGCCGCGTCACCGGTGGTGATGGTCGCCCAGTCGATCGATCCGTCGAGGATCCCGGTGGCCAGGTCGGCGACGTACTCGGCCTTCTGCCGGGTCGTGCCGACCGCCCGCAGGTCGTGGCGGTCCATCGCCGCGACGGTGTCCGGCAGGACCTCGCCGACGGCCGCGCGCAGGCGGTCGAAGACGGCCTTGCCCGAGGCCAACGAGACCTGCTGTTCGAGGATCAGCAGGACGAGCGTCGCGAACGTGGCCGGTCGGGTCCAGAACGTCGGTCGCCCGTGGTCGGCCACGATCCGGGCGAGGTCGGCGTCGGCCGCCACCAACCGGTCCACGGCCACGCCGAAGCCCGCCTTGTCCAGCGGGGCCACCATCCTCAGTACGCCGGCAGTTCGGGCAGGTCGGCGTCCTCGGGCGACACCACGAGCCGCGCGCGCTGGTCGGGCTCGGACCGGCCCAGCAACCACACGAGCAGGTCGGCGGGATCGCCCGTCACCTCCACCGGCCCACCCGCGGGCTCCAGTTCGGAGATGCCCGACGAGCCCAGTCGACGCACGGTCGGCGGGTCGTCCAGGCGCCCCGCCATGGTCGCCCACGCGGCCGGCAGCCCGGCCTCGACGTAGGCCTCGAGCCAGTCCCCGGGCTCCATGCCGACGCGCAGGTCGTGGTGGTGGACGACGACCTCCTGCAACCGCACGAACGGCAACCGCCGAGCCGGGACGTTGGGCCCGGTCTCGGGGTCGGATCCCAGCCGCACCACGCGCTCGGCGACCATCGGGTCGGTCGCGACGGCGCCCTCGAGTTCACCCAGTGCGGCCAGGGCGACCTCGTTGGTCGCGACGACGTCGTCGATGATCGCCGCGGCCGGCCGCTCGGCACCCTCGTCGATGTCCAGGTCGCGTCGGCCGGGCGGGTACATGGCCACAACCTCGCCGTCCAGCGCCCACCGCGACAGGTTGGCCATCCCCTCGGCGTTGCGGGCGATGTGGCTGAGCACGTGGCCACGGGTCCAGCCGGGACAGCGCGTGGCTTCCCGCATGCCGTCGTCATCGAGGTCCGCGATGGCCTCGACCAGGTGTTCCTGGGCCTGTGCCACCTCGCGGGTGGAGATCAGCATGTCACCTCCGACGATGGTCCTGCGCGCCGCCCGGGCCGGGCGACCCGCTCGGTCGACCTCATCCAACCACACCCCGTCGTCGGCCGCCGCGCCGCCCCGTGGGTGCGCGTGTCAGTCCGACCGTGTCCGGGCCGCATGGGCGGCGACCTTGGCGCGGTTGCCACACACGTCCATGCTGCACCACTTCCGGCGACCGCTGGGGTTGACGAAGACCCACCCGCATCCGCTGCCGGGGCAGGCGCCGACCCCGGGGTGGTCGCCGACGAGGAAGTCCACGGCGGCCGCGACGGACGCGACCAACGGCAGGTCGAGGTCGTCGGCCGGGGACAGCACCCGACGCAGGCCACCATCGACCACGTCCACGGCACGGGCAGGCCACGACGGCAGCGAGCGCCGACGTCGCGACGGTGCGTGTGGTCGACGGCCCGACGTTCGAGTTCTCCCTGGACGAGTGCACCACCTCGACCAGCGACCCCGACTTCAGCCAACTGCCCGACTCCCACGCCTTCCGCGCCCACGGCCAGGCCGCGGTGCTGGTCGTGGAGTGGACCTCGACCGACGGCGCCACGTGGTTCGGCAGCGGGACCGTCCGCGGGACCGGCGACAACACCCAACTGGTCCGGTTCGAGCCCGGCCTGTTGACCCTGGACGGAGACGAGATCTCCGGTGACGTCGTCTTCCACGCGCTGGGGGGCGAACTGAACGGGATCCGCGACGACGCGAAGGGATCCGTCTCGCTGACCTGCTGAGGGCCGGCGCACGGCTGGTCAGCGGCCGGGACGACCAGCAGCGGTCAGCGGGTGTCGACCTCGGCGTGGGTGGCCCCGTCGGGGTGCAGTCGTGCGAACCCCGGGCCGCGATCGAAGAACGCCGGTTCACCCCGGACCGACCGCTGCTGCGCGCGCAACGACGAGGTCGCAGCCGTGTCGACCTCGGGGGCGACCATGGCCTCGGGACCGACGTCGGCGTCGGGGGCGAACACGACCCCGTAGCCGTCACGGGCAGCGGCCACCGACACCTTCTCCCACCACACGTCACGCGCCACGGCCGCGGGGTCGCGGTCCAGTGGATCGCCCCAGCCACCGCCACCGGTGGTGCGGATCCGGATGACCTCCCCGGCGGCGACCGGTGCGTCGTCGGCCAACGCGTCGACCTCGCGCTCGTTCGGGCCGCCGGGATCGATCGTGACCCGGAAGGACTGGCCGGCCCGGCCCCCGCGCACACCCCAGCACGCCAGGATCGAACGGTCGGCGATCGACATGAAGTGGGCATCCTCCAGCATCCGGATGTGCTTCTCGTAGCCCAGGCCACCCCGGAACTGCCCCGGCCCACCGCTGTCACGGGCCAGTCGCAGCACCTCCACCCGGAACGGGAACCGGGACTCGGTGAACTCGGTGGGCAGGTTTCGCGAGTCCGGCACGACATGGATCGTGTCCTCGCCGTCGCCGTGGGGCCGTCCGCCCGACCCGCCGCCCAGCACCTCGCGCATCAGGTACGAACTCCCGTCGCCACGGGTGCCGTACACGCCCGTGTAGCGGATCGTCTCCTGGTCGGCGGGCATCTGGCCGTCGACCGCCTTGGCCAACACGCCCGCCAGCACGCCCAGCAGACGCAGGATCACGAAGGTGCGCGCGTTGGTTGGGGCGGGGAACCGCGGCGTGAGCAGGGTCCCCGGCGGTGGGAAGCGCATCTCGATGAGGTCGACGATGCCCTCGTTGACGTCCAGTTCGGCCATGCGCTCCGGGGTTTCGGCCAGGTTGCGCAGGATCGGTGCCAGCCACTTCTTCAGGAAGTTTCCGTCGGCCGCGTCGCCGGCGTGGTTGATCGGGCCACGGGCTTGTGGCGAGGTCCCGGTGAAGTCGATCAGCAACTTCCCGCCGTCCTCGGACGTCTTGGTGAGCGTGATGCGCTGGGCGTGCAGGCGCGGGGCATCGACGCCGTCGTGCTCGGCGTAGTCCTCCCAGGTCCAGGTGCCGTCGGGGATCCGGGACAGGATCTCTCGTCGGTACGTCTCGGTGCAGGTGGCCACGATCGCGTCGAACGCACGCTCCACGACCTCACGGCCGTAGCGCGCGAACACCTCCCCCACCCGCCGGGCACCCATCAGGCACGCGGACGCCTCGGCCTGGAGGTCCCCCGCCAACGAGTCCGGCATGCGTGAATTGCGGGTCATGATGGTCAGCACCGCGCGGTTGGGGACGCCCGCGTCCCACAACTTGATCGGCGGGACCATCAGCCCCTCCTCGAAGGCCGAGGTCGCGTGGCTGGGCATGGAGCCGGGCACCGCCCCGCCGATGTCGTCGTGGTGGCCGAAGGCCTGCACGAACGCGATGACCTCGCGGCGGGCCGAGTCGCTCGTCGCGGCATCGCCGTCGGCGGCGGTGTCGGTGTCGCGGGGGTCGCCGGTGTCCGCGAACACCGGCACGGTGATGCACAGGTCCGGGAGGTGGCCGATCCCGCCCTCGGAGCGGTAGACGTCGTTGTGGAAGAACACGTCCCCCGGGACCATCTCCTCGATCGGGAAGTCGCGCACCACCGGTTGCACCAGCGCCGAGTAGGACCGGCCCGTGAGCTTGCGCAGGTGGCGGTCGTAGATGCCCGCGCGGTAGTCGTGGGCGTCACGGATCATCGGCGAGCGCGACGTGCGACCGATCGCGTCCTCGACCTCCTTCTCGATCGACGCCAGCGTGCCCTGGACGATCTCCAGGACGACCGGGTCGATCGCGGTCGGGTCGTCGGGCCGCAGGGGCCCGCCGGCGAGGTCGGCCGAGACGTCGTCGTGGCGGCCGGTCATGGCCGTGCCTCCAGCCCCGCGACCGCCACGGCGGCAGGATCCCGAGCGCGATCCGGGTCGTCGCCGTCCCGGGTGATGACCACGTTGGCGACGGTGTCCACGGTCGCCCGGAAGCCCGGATGGACCGGGATGGTGGACCCGAACTCCTCGATGACGGCCGGCCCCACCACGACGTCACCGGCGCACAGGTCGGGGCGCCACAGGACCGGGGTGTCGTCGTGCCAGCGGTCGAAGTGGACCGCCCGGGTCCCGGTGACGGCGTCGTCGACGGTGCCGGTCTCGCGCTCGGCCAGGTGGGGCAACGACGGGCGCGTGATCGGGCCGATCCCGGTGACCCGCAGGTTGACCCATTCGACCGGGTGGCGGGGGTCGTCGCGGTAGGCGTAGCCGTACAACTGCTCGTGGGCGTCGTGGAACCCGCCGACCACGGCGTCGCGGACCCGGTCGTCCACCGCCCCGCCCGGCGCGTCCACCCGCACCTCGAAGGCCTGGCCGTCGTAGCGCAGGTCGGCGCTGCGCTGGAAGACGTGGTCGGGCGGATCGAACCCCTCGCGCGTCAGCGCGTCCGCCGCCCGGGACTGCAACGAGTCCCAGGCGTCGGCGATCCGTTCGAGGTCGACGTCGCTGTCGCGCGCGACCGCGGTCTGGACGTAGTCGTTGCGGACGTCGACGGTCAGCAACCCGAAGGCCGACAGGTTGCCGGGATCGGCCGGGACCACCACCGCCGGCAGGTCCAGCACGTCCGCCAGGCGGCACACCAGCAACGGACCGGATCCGCCGAAGGCCGCCAGCGCGAAGGTGCGCACGTCCAGGCCCCGTGCGACCGTGACCTGTCGGATGGCGTTGGCCTGGTTGAACGCCGAGATCTCCAGGATGCCCGTGGCGCAGTCCTCCGGCGCCATTCCCAGGTCACCCGCCAGGGCCTCGATGCCGGCCCGGGCTGCGGCGGCGTCCAGTTCGATCTCCCCACCCAGCAGGCGGGGCGGGACCCGCCCCAGCAGCACGTGCGCGTCGGTGATGGTGGGCTGGGTGCCGCCGTTGCCATAACACATCGGCCCCGGGTCGGCGCCGGCGGAGACCGGGCCCACCTTGAGGGTGCCCTCGGGCGAGATCCACGCGATCGAACCGCCACCCGCGCCCACGGTGACGATGTCGATCATCGGGATCTTGGAGGGGAAGCGGCCGACCGACCCCTCGGTGGTCAGGGCAGGTCGGCCGTCCAGCACCACCGACACGTCGGTCGACGTGCCGCCGCCGTCACAGGTCAGCAGGCGGTCCCAGCCGGCCTCACGCGCGACCATCGCTGCGCCCAGCGCACCCGCGGCCGGCCCGGACAGGACCGTCGTGATGGGCTGGTGCACCACCTCCTCGGCGCCGATCACACCGCCGTTGGACTTCATGATCCAGAACGGAACAGATGTCCTGGTGCGTCCTTCGGACGCATTGGAGTTGCTCGCGGAGCTCACAACGTCCCGCTCATTTCCTCCGTCGTCAGTGTTGGTGCGGTCGGCGTGCCTCGGACCGCCACCATCCTCGTGGGCGGTGGTGGTGAAGGCGTCCAGGCGGGCACGGATCGCGTTGACGTAGGCGGCAACGCGCGGCTTCACGGAGGCGTCGACCAGGGTCGTCACGGTCCGCTCGTACTCGCGGTACTCGCGCAGCACCTCCGACGAGATCGAGATCGTCGCGTCGGGATGCTCGTCCAGCAACGCATCGCGCACGCGCTCCTCGTGGTCGGCGTTGGCGTAGGCGTGCAACAGGCACACGCCGATGGTGTCCACGCCGCGGTCGCGGAACCAGCGCCCGATCCGGGCGGCCGCGGCGACGTCCAGTGGTTCGACCTCGTCGCCCGCCACGTCCAGGCGTCCGGGCACCTCGCGGACGCGGTCGACCGGCACGATCCGGTCCGGCTTGACCCAGAACCAGGAGTTCCCGTACCCGTCCGGCACGCTCTGGCGGGCGATCTCGAGGATGTGGCGATACCCCTGCGTGGTGACCAGGCCCATGTGGGCCACCTTGTCCTCGAGCAGGTCGTTGGTGGCCACGGTCGTGCCGTGGCTCACGGCCGAGACCTGTTCGCCACCCAGGCCGAGTTCATCGAGGATCTTGTCGACCCCGGCCAGGAAGCCACGAGCAGGGTCGTCGGGCGTCGACGGGGTCTTGGTGGTCGTCAGCGTGCCCGTGCGCTCGTCCAGCGCCACCACGTCGGTGAAGGTGCCGCCGGTGTCGATGCCGATCCGAAGATGACGACCTGCCGCCGGACCGGGTGCGGCGGGGGACACGGTGACTCCTGGGGACGGCGGCTCGGACGACCGCGCCCGAACCTAGTCGCCGCGACCCCGACGGACGGTCAACCCTCTTCGGGGACCAGGATCCACATCGCGATGTAGGCGATGAACTGGGGACCGGGGATCAGGCAGGACAGCACCCACAGCAACCGCATCGTCGTGGCGGACGTCCCGAAACGGCGGGCCATGCCGGCGCAGACGCCGGCGACCATGCGGCCGTCACGTGGCCGGACGAGGCCGGGGGTCGCAGCTGGACTGGTGCTCATGACGGGTTCCTTGGGATCGATCGGATGATGGTGGCGAGAGGACCGCGCGAGCGCACTGGTCCCATGGTCGCAGGTCGTGGGCCGCCCGGGATCCGGGGTGACCCCCGGTCGACCACCACGGGCGCGCCGGGGGGGTGGGGGTGGTGGCGTCGAACAACGGACGCCGACGTGGTCAAGCGGCGGCCCACGCGCGGTCGATCGCGGCGCGGACGGCACCCTCGACGCCCGCGTTGACCACGGTGATGTCGGCGTCCGACTGGAGGTCGTCCATGGTTGCCAGTACGAGGACGTCGTTGGCCCGCTGGAGGCAGGCTGCGTAGTCCCGCAAGGCCAGTTCCGCGACGCGGGCCGTCGACACGTGGCCGGTCGCCAGCGCCGTCGTCAGCAGCATCTCGTAGCCCGCCTTGATGCTGGAGAACGCCACGTAGTCGTCCCGGACGGCACGGGCCACGGTGGTGGCGCGGGCCCGGTCGACGAAGCCGGCAGCGGCACCGAGCCACTCGCCCAGGGATTCCTTCAGGCTCGTCGACTCCCCCTCGCCCATGCCGGCGACGTGGGCGGTCAGGCGGGCCCGGGAGCCCCGGACCGTGTCGCGGAAGAACCGGAACGCCGCCGCGACCTCTTCCGACCGCGGCTCCATCTCGACCTGTTCCTCCAGGGCCTGTTCGACGTGGCCTTCGAGCGCGTGCAGGTCGCCGACCCACCCGCGCAGTCTCTCGGTGGTCTTGGCATCCATACTGGCCCGATCATCGACGTGACACCACCCTAGGAACGTGGGCCACGGGCCGACAG
>JAGXFT010000089.1 GCA_024637135.1 Nitriliruptorales bacterium
CGATCGGGTCCAACGACCTGACCCAGTTGGTGCTGGGGGTCGACCGCGACTCGGGGGAACTGCAGGACCTGTTCGACGAGCGCAACCCGGCGGTCAAGAAGGCGATCTCGATGATCGTCGAGGTCGCCAAGGCCACCGGCACCAAGGTCGGGATCTGCGGCCAGGGCCCCAGCGACCACCCCGACTTCGCCGAGTTCCTGGTCGGCCTGGGCATCGACAGCCTGTCGCTCAACCCCGACGTCGTGGTGTCGACGCGCCGCCGCATCGCCGAGCTCGAGGCCGCCCAGGCTGGCTGACGCGACCTGGTCCTCTCTGTGGTCCGTCCTCCCGATGTGAGGTGCGCGCATCGATGTGAGTTGCGGTCACCAGACGGTCCAAACTCACATCACCGCACCAAACTCACATCGCGCGGTTCATCCGGGGAGTCTGTCGATGGGGATGCTTCTGGAGCAGACCTCCCCGGACGAGGCACTGGCGGTCCTCCACGCCCACCTCGGGCGGCTCCGCAGGACGCGCGATGGGTGAGCCGATCCGATGGCACGTCAGCCGTCGTGGAGGTGGACGACGTCGCCGGCGACGACCACGTGCTGCTCGTGGCCGTCGACGTCCAGGACCAGGTGCCCGTCAGCGGTGAGGTCGACGGCACGGCCGACCCGTTCGACCTGCTCCCCCTCGACCCGAACCCGCTGCCCGATCGTGTCGCACACCGTCCGGTAGTCGTCGAGGACGTCCGGACACCGCCGGTCGAGCTGGTCCAGTCGCTGCCCCAGGTGCGTCAACAGTGGGACCACCACCTCGACGGGATCCACGTCCCGACCCATCACCTCCGCCAGCGACGTCCAGGACACGGCCGCGCCGGCGCGATCGCGGCCGCGCCAGTCCACGTCGATGCCGATCCCGATCACCACGGCGGTCGGCGCACCGGCATCGTCGGCGACCAGGTCGCACAGCACGCCGGCGCACTTGTGGGGCCGACCCGCCACGACCAGCCGCACGTCGTTGGGCCACTTGCACGACGTCGACAGGCCCAGGCCGTCGAACGTCGCCGACAGGGCCAGGGCGGCCGCGAGCGGGACCAACGTGGCGACCGCGGGGACGGGCGTGGCCATCGACAGCGCGAGGTTCCCACCCTCGACGTCCTCCCACGTGCGACCCCGACGACCGCGACCGGCCGTCTGGCGCCCGGCAATCACGACCAACCCGGCCGGGGGCGCCCCGACCTCCAACCGTCGGCGAACCTCCAGGTTCGTCGAATCGACGTCGTCCAACACCGACACGTCGACCACCCCGGGCACGCCCAGGGCCGCGGCCCACAGGTCGGCGTGATCCATGCACGCCCTCCCTCGGTCGATCTCGTCGGACGGGCCCGGTCGCTGCTACGACACCTGGGCCACCGCGCACCGCCTAGCATGCCCGACGGGTCGGTCCGGCACGGGCC
This sequence comes from Nitriliruptorales bacterium, assembly GCA_024637135.1. Classification (GTDB taxonomy): domain Bacteria; phylum Actinomycetota; class Nitriliruptoria; order Nitriliruptorales; family Nitriliruptoraceae; genus Salsipaludibacter. The sequence continues at coordinate 1,439 of JAGXFT010000089.1, forward strand.
ACCCGTGCCCTGACGACGCGACGAAGGCTGTCCCACCGTGGCCGACACCACTGCTGACAAGCTGGACGAACTGCAGCGCCGCCGGGACGAGGCGGAGTCCGGGGGCGGGCCGTCGTCGGTCGCCAAGCAGCACGACAAGGGCAAGCTCACGGCCCGGGAACGCGTCGACCTGTTGCTCGACGACGACTCGTTCGTCGAGACCGACGCCTTCGCCGTGCACCGCTCCACCAAGTTCGGACTGGAGGAGACCCGGATCCTGGGCGACGGCGTGGTCACCGGCCATGGCACGGTCGACGGGCGCCAGGTCTGCGTGTTCAGCCAGGACTTCACCACCTTCGGTGGCTCCCTGGGCGAGGTCTTCGCCGAGAAGGTCGTCAAGGTCATGGACCTGGCCGTGCGGATGGGCGTGCCCGTCATCGGCCTCAACGACTCCGGCGGTGCCCGCATCCAGGAAGGCGTCGTCAGCCTCGGCGGCTACGGCGACATCTTCCTGCGCAACGTCCGGGCGTCGGGCGTGGTGCCCCAGATCAGTGCGATCATGGGACCGTGCGCCGGCGGGGCGGTCTACTCCCCCGCCATCACCGACTTCGTCTTCATGGTCCGCGACACGTCACACATGTTCATCACCGGGCCGAACGTCATCAAGACCGTCACGGGCGAGGACGTGACGATGGAGGACCTCGGCGGGGCCCTGACGCACGCCCGCACCTCGGGTGTGGCCCACTTCGCGGCCGACGACGAGCAGGCCTGCATCGCCGACATCCAGTACCTGCTGTCGTTCCTGCCCTCGAACAACCTCGACGACCCGCCGTTCGGGCCCAGCGAGGACGACCCGGACCGCCCGGTCGACGAGCTCGACACGATCATCCCGGACAACAACAACGTCCCCTACGACATGCGCGAGATCATCCGGATGGTCGTCGACGACGAGGAGTTCTTCGAGGTCCACCAGGTCTGGGCCCCCAACATCGTGTGTGGCTTCGCCCGCATCGACGGGCGCCCGGTCGGCATGGTCGGAAACCAACCGGCACACCTGGCCGGGGTGCTCGACATTGAGTCGTCGGAGAAGGCCGCCCGGTTCGTCCGGACCTGCGACGCGTTCAACATCCCGGTGGTGACCTTCGTCGACGTGCCGGGGTTCATGCCCGGCATCGACCAGGAGTACGGCGGCATCATCCGCCACGGCGCCAAGTTGCTCTACGCCTACGCCGAGGCAACCGTGCCCAAGCTCACCGTCATCACCCGCAAGGCCTACGGCGGTGCCTACGACGTCATGGGGTCCAAGCACCTGGGGGCCGACGTGAACCTGGCGTGGCCGACCGCCGAGATCGCCGTGATGGGTGCCAAGGGCGCCGTCAACATCCTCTACCGGCGCGAACTGGCCGAGTCCGACGACCCGGACGACCTCCACGCGACGTTCGAGGAACGCTATCGCGAGGACCTCGCGAACCCGTGGCGCGCCGCTGAGCGTGGCTACGTCGATGCGGTGATCCGGCCCTCGGCCACCCGCGCCGAACTGATCCGGGCGTTGCGCTTCACGGCCACCAAACGCGAACCCGGCCCCCCGCGCAAGCACGGGAACGTGCCCCTGTGAGCACAGCGAACGAACCCGATCCTGTGAGCACAGCGAACGAACCCGATCCTGTGAGCACAGCGAACGAACCCACGATCCGCATGGAGGTGGTCCGGGGTGGCGATCCCGGGGACGCCGTCCTGGCCGCGGTGGCGACGATCCTGACCCGGCCCGTGGTGGTGGCCGCCGAGGCTGCTGCGGACGATGACGAGCCCACGGCGACGACGGCGCGGTGGCGTCGGGCGGCGCGGCTGGAGGCGATCGTGCACGGGCGGCGCATCATGTCGATCGCCGAACTGGTGCGCCACCGCTGACCCGTCCGGGCCCAGCGGCGACAGGCCGCCGTCAGCCCTCGGTCGGGGCCTCGGAACCACCCGTGGCCTGCTGGACGGGGGTCAGTTCGGGGGTCACGGTCAGCGTGCCCTCCATGCCCGCAGCCCGGTGCCCGGCGATGTCGCAGTAGAAGGTGTACTCGCCGGCGAACAGGTTGACGACGCCGTCGGCCTCGCCACCGCCGTTGGCCTCGATCTTGGCGTCCGAGCCCTCGTTGGCCCCGGCAACCACGAAGTTGTGGGTCCCGGTGGCCTCGTTGGTGAGCATGATCTGGATGTCGCCTTCGGCGACCTCACCCTCGAACGAGTCGAAGTAGAAGTCCCCCGCGTTCATGGCGATCATGCCGCCGTCACCGGGAGCCCGGGGCGGGTCGTAGCAGTCGCTGCCCTCGGGGCAGGCCAGGCGCTCGGCGTCGATCGCGCCGGCCGGGACACTGCCCGAGCACGCCGCGCCCGACAGGGCGATGACAGCAGCGGCCAGCAGCAGGCGTGGCGATCCACGCAGCATGGTTGGTCTCCTCGGATGGTCACTCGGCGCGGGGTCCAACGCTACCGCACCGGTCGTGGTCCGGTTTCCCTCGAGCCGCGTCCGCCGGGACGTCAGTTGACGACGATGGTCCCCACCATCCCGGCCTCGCGATGACCCGGGATGTTGCAGAAGAACTCGTAGTCCCCGGGCGGGACCTCGACGACTCCCTCGGCGGCCTCCAGCCCACCGCACTCCGCCACCACGACGTCCTCGGTCGGGGTCTCGATCAACAGGTTGTGCGGCAGCGACCCCTCGCACACCAGGCCCAGGCGATCGCCCTCGTCCACCTCGACGTCGGCCGGGACGAACTCGAAGGCGTTGGTGCCGGTGACGACGGCCTCGACACCCGGGGGCGGCTGGGGCGGCGCGGCCTGGTCGCCGCTGCATGCGGCGGCGGTCCCACCCAGGCCAAGGACGGCCACGAGGGCGAGCCTGGCCAACGGACGGAACGCGGATCGGCTGGTCATGGGTCCTCGTCGGTCGGGGTGCGGTCGGCCAGGTCGGGGGCCGCTGGCAGCACGGATGGTGCCGCGGGAAGCGGCCGGTTGCCGACCGTGCTCGCCAACCACCACGAGTCTGGCCGCCGGCCAAGTGGTTGTCCAGTCAACCACCTGGTCGACCGACCGCACACGACCCGGTCGGGCGCGGCATCCGTGCAACCCGTTCGGCGCCAGCGACGACCTGACCTGCGCCATCCGCACCACACGCTGCCCACAGCCCACCCGAGGCGGCCTGTGCGGAACTCTCTGGCACGCCTGGCTTGTCCAGCCCGTCGCTGGCCGCGTCGCCGATCCTCGACGATGGACCCCGCATGGCCTTCGGGCCGGCTTCTTGCCAGCGACGACCTGACCTGCGCCATCCGCACCACACGCTGCCCACAGCCCACCTAGCATGGCGGCGACCGACAACCGGAGCCGCCCCACCGTGTTCGATGCCGTCCTGGTCGCCAATCGTGGCGAGATCGCCCTGCGTGTCATCCGTGCCTGCCGCGAGCTGGGGGTCCGGGCCGTGGCCGTCTACTCGGAGGTCGACCGGGACGCTCCGCACGTCCGGGCGGCCGACGCCGCCCACCTGTTGGGGCCTACGCCCGCCGCCGAGTCCTACCTCTCCATCGACCGGATCCTCGAGGTGGCCGCGGAGGCCCAGGTCGACGCGATCCACCCCGGCTACGGCTTCCTGTCCGAGAACGCGGACTTCGCCGAGGCCGTCCGCGACGCCGGCATGACCTTCGTCGGGCCGTCGGCCGAGGCGATCCGGTCGATGGGCGACAAGCTGACCGCACGTGCCGTGGCCGAGGCCGCCGGCGTGCCGGTGGTCCCCGGGACCGAGGAACCCACCGATGACCCCGAGGTCGCCAAGGCCTTCGGCGAGGAGTACGGCTACCCGGTCGCGGTCAAGGCGATGTTCGGGGGCGGCGGACGCGGGATGAAGGTGGTGGCGTCGGCCGACGAGATGAGCGACGCACTGGAGGCGGCCCAGCGCGAGGCGACGGCCAGCTTCGGCCGTGGCGAGTGCTACCTCGAGCGCTACCTCGAACATCCGCGGCACGTCGAGATCCAGGTCCTGGGCGACCTCGACGGCACCGTGATCCACCTCGGCGAGCGGGACTGCTCACTGCAGCGTCGCCACCAGAAGGTGGTCGAGGAAGCCCCTGCGCCCAACATCAGCGAGGCCGTGCGCGAGGCGATGGGGGCGGCCGCGATCGAGGTCGCGACCGAGATGGGCTACCACAACGCCGGGACGTGCGAGTTCCTGCTGGACGACGACAACGAGACCTTCTACTTCCTGGAGATGAACACCCGCCTGCAGGTCGAGCACCCCGTGACGGAACTGGTCACCGGGGTCGACCTGGTGCACGAGCAGTTGCGGATCGCGGCCGGGGACGGCATGTCGTTGACCCAGGACGACGTGACGCTGACCGGCCATGCGATCGAGTTGCGCCTGAACGCCGAGGACCCGGCCATCGGCTGGGTCCCGTCACCGGGGCTGATCACCGAGTTCCGCCCGCCCCAGGGGCCATGGGTGCGCCTGGACTCGGTGGCCGAGACCGGGTTCGAGATCCCGCAGGCCTACGACTCCATGTTCGGCAAGCTGATCGTGTGGGCGGCCGATCGGGACACCGCCCGCATGCGCATGGTGCGGGCGCTGGACGAGATGGTCGTCGAGGGCATCCCGTCCACGGCCGGCTTCGGCCGCCTGGCGATGCTCCACGAGGAGTTCGCCGCCGGCACGCACTCCACCGTGTCGATCGAGCGCGACTGGGACCTGTCGTCGCTGGAGGCCCACGGACCGGCGGCCGCGGGCGACGGGGACACCAGCGACCCGCGACGTGTCACGGTGGAGGTGGACGGGCGACGGCTCGAACTGGCGATCCACGGGGACACCGGCGCGGTGGCCGTGACAGCGGACGGGGATGACGCCACGCCCAGCCGCCGGTCCAGCGGTGGTGGCGGCGGCAGCACCTCCGGGGAGGACCTGCTGGCCCCGATGCAGGGAACCCTGGTCAAGTACGCCGTCGAGGAGGGCGACGAGGTGTCCACGGGCGACCTGGTCGCGGTGCTCGAGGCCATGAAGATGGAGAACAACATCACGGCGCACCGCGACGGCGTGGTGGCCGGCCTGGCCTTCTCGGCCGGGGACTCGGTCCAGACCGGCGCGGTGGTGGCCACGATCAGCGACGGCTGAGCCACGCGGGTGGGTCCGTGGTCGGTGTCGTCGCCCCGAGGCAAGGAAAAGTCGTGGGAACCACGATGCTCCCCACGACAGGAATGCCGGGCGTTCACTGGCCCCGCGTCACGGGGCCGGCGAATCGCCGACGGTCAGGCGATGTGTGAGTCGCCTTCGCGACGCCGCCAACGCTGCTGGCCGATGTTCATGACCGCGACGATGACCACGGCCGAGATGACGGCGAACAACACCGCGAGGCCCACGATTCCAAGTCCCATGACACGTCTCCTTTGACGTCGAAGGGAACGCCATCCTATGGCGGAAACACCCCCCTGTCCAGCGTTCCAGCGGTGTTCTCGCCGGATCCTCCTCGGTGGTCCCGCACCGTCGAACACGACCCGGCAGCGACCTCGCCGACGGATCAGGGACGCCGACGCCTGGCAACCGCCCACGCGGCCACCACGACGACGACGAGCACCACGCCGACGGCCGCCAGCGCGAGCAGGCCGAGTCCGGTGCCGGCGCTCACGACGGGTCGGCGGGATCGCCGCCGACGGCCGCCATCAGCATGCGGGCGGTCTCGGTCACCGAGCCCTGCATCGACGGATAGACCGAGACGGTGTGCGCCAACTGGCTGACCGTGAGACGGTTCTGCACCGCGACGGCCAGTGGCTGGATCAGGTCGGAGGCCGACGACGACACCACGACGCCGCCCACGACCATGCCGGACCCGACCATCGCGTGGACCTTGACGAAGCCGTCGGTGTGGTCGGCCATCTTGGCCCGCGGGTTGCCCCGGAAGTCCAGCCTCGCGGTCACCACCGGGATCCCGCGCGCCTCGGCCTCGTCGCGGGACAACCCGACGGTGGCCACCTCGGGATCGGTGAAGATCGTGGAGGCGACCGCGTCCCAGCGGATCGGGGTGACGGCCTGTCCCAACGCGTGCCACATCGCGATCCGGCCCTGCATGGCCGCCACCGACGCCAGCATCACACGGCCGACGACGTCCCCGGCCGCGTAGATCCAGCGACACGACGTGCGGCCGACGCGGTCGACCTCGATCCCACCCCAGCGGTTGGGTTCGACCCCCGCCAGGGCGAGGCCAAGGTCATCGGAGGTGGGCACCTGGCCGACCGTGAACAGCACGTGGCTGCCGGTGACCGAACTGCCGTCGGTCAGGCCGATCTCGACCCGGTCGCCGTGGTTGGTGCAGGTCTCGGCGCGCGCGTTGCGCAGGATGGTCATGCCGCGGCGCTCGAACACGTCCTCGATGACCTGTGCGGCGTCGGGGTCCTCGGTGGGCAGGATCAGGTCCCGCGACGACACCAGCGTGACGGTCGTGCCGAAGCGCACGAAGGCATGGGCGAACTCGGCACCGGTCGCCCCGGATCCCACCACGACCAGGTGCTCGGGGAGTTCGGGCAGGCCGTACACGTCCTGGCCGGTCAGCACGCGCTCACCGTCGGGTTCGAAGAAGGGCAGCACCCGTGCCCGGGACCCGGTGGCGACCAGCACGTAGTCGGCCTCGAGGGTCTCCTCGCCGCCGTCGGCGAGTTCGGCCGTCACCTGGTGGTGGCCCGAGATCCGGCCGCGCCCACGCAGCAGGCGCACGCCCGCCTCGTCACAGACCTTGCGCTCGATGTCGGCCGACTGGTCGGCACCCAGCGCCAGGACGCGCTGGGCCACGACCGGGAAGTCGACCGTGACCTCGTCGCGGTCGACGCCCTGGTGCCGCACGCCCATGTCGTGGCTGCGGGCGATCCAGCCCATGGCCTCGGCGGCGACGATCAGCGCCTTGGACGGCACGCAGTCCCACAGCACGGAGTTGCCACCCAGGCCCTCGTCGGCAACGATCGTGACGTCCGCGCCCAGTTCGGCGGCGACGAGGGCGGCCTCGTAGCCGGCCGGTCCCCCGCCGAGGATGGTGATGCGTTGGCTGGCGTCACTGGTCACCTGGTGGTCCTCGTCTCGGCCGGACGGCGTGGCCATGCAGGACCGCGGCGGACGGCCACGTCCGCGGGTCGACACGACGAGCCGCACCGTAACCCAGCCACCCGGCCGTCGTGACGGCCGCGCCACCCACGCCGGACCGGGGCGAGGTCGCCGGTCAGGCCCCCATGCGGGCGAGGTGGTTGCGGGCGGCGGCGGCGCGCGCACCCTCGGCCTCCAGCACGTCCACGACGACGTCCTCGACGACGCCCTCGATCCGCTCGTGCAGGCGGCCCCGGACCCGTCGCCGGGCGCGCGCGGCCCCGACCCCGGCCGCCGACCCGGCCAGTGCCCCCAGCGCCAGTCCCAGGATCGCGCCACCAAGCAGGAGCAGGGTCGGCCACGGCAGGGACAGCGCGCCCAGGGAAAGGTCGGGGATCGGCAGGTCCGGCAACTGCAGCCACGCGACCACGAAGGCCGCCAGCAACCACACGGCCCCGACGACCATTGCGACGGCGAGCAGCCACTGCAGGGCACCCACGGCCACCCACCAGCGCGGATGGTGGTCGTCCTCGAGGTCGATGCCGGCCACGGCCCGGTCCAGGGCCACCGGGAGGTCCGACACCACGTCGTCCAGTCGGCCCTCCAACGGGGTCGCCCACAACGGGGGCCACCCGGCGGCGAGGTCGTCCACGCGGGCCCGAACGGCGGTTGCCAGGGTGGCGGTCGCCACGCCATGGGGCACGGCTCGCGACGACCGCGTCCCGACGCCGTCGACCGGGCGGTCCCGGGCGAGGCCGAGCCGGGCCAGCGGATCCCGTCCCGGGGCCTGCAGGCGGCGCAGCGGCGGCCACCCGGTGGCACGACGAGCGCGATGGCGATGGGTGGCCGACACGGCGTCCAGCACGGCCGGCGCACCCGCTGCCGTCATCGCGGCCTCGACCATGGCCTGGTGGCGCCGGTCCGGGACGTCGCCCCCCGCGTCGGGTGGGACCTCGTCCGACAGGTCGACCGCCAGCGCTCGCAGGTCGGCAACGATCCGGTCACCGGCGGCACGGTGGTCGGCCACCGAGGTCGCGAGGCGCTCGCGCAGGTCGTCGACGCCCACGTCGGTGACCGTCGAGGCAGCCACGACCTCCGTCCCGCCCAGGCCCTCGTCGGCCAGCAGGGCGCGCAGGTCCGCCACCACCTGCCGGGCGTCGTCGGGCGCCAGCCGGTCCATCCGGTTGCAGACCACCGTCAGGACGCCCGAGTGGGCGCGCAGTGGTGCCAGGAGGTCGTCGTGGACCGATGCGTCGGCGTACTTCTCGGGGTCGACCACCCACACCAGCCGGTCGGCGACCGCCACCACCTCGGCCGCCCGATGGCGGTGCTCGACCACCACGGAGTCGTGGTCCGGGAGGTCCACCAGCACCAACGACTCGAGTTCCGGGTGGGTGTGGACGGCGACGTTGTTCCACGACGACAGCCCGAGGTGGGCCATCAGTTCGGCCACCGGCTCGGCGCTGACGACGGCTGCCAGGGGTTCGGAGGTGGTGGGCCGGGTCACCCCGACCCGGGCCAGGTCGACGTCCAGCAACGCGTTGAACAACGACGACTTGCCGACGCCGGTGGGACCGGCCAGCACCACGACGGTGTGGTCGCCCGCCACCGCGAGGCGCCCGCGCGCCCGTTCGAGCACCGTCCGGAGTGCCGTGCGTGCCGGGATGGACAGCCGCGACCCGCCCAGTTCCGCCAGCGACCGGGCCGCGATCAGGCGTCGGCGCAGGTCGCCACCGGTGGGATCGGTCTGGTCGCTGAGCGGCGCCGACCCGGTCACAGCCCGGCCTGCTGACGCGCCACGTCCAGTTCGACCATCTGCCCCCGCAGGCGGTCCGCCACCGCCGGGTCCAGCCGCAGGGACGCGAGGCGGGAGCGGAAGTCATCGGCCTGGGCCCCGACCAGGACCCGTACACGCCGCACGAGCGCGTCCTTGGCCTGGGTGGTCATCGTGCGCACGGCCTGGTCACCCAGGACGGCCTCCAGCAGGCGCTGGGCCAGCACGGACGTCCCGGCTGCGACCCCGACCTCGGCGCCGGTCAGGCCCGCCGTGGAGGCGAACACGGCCACCATCAGGGCCGCCGCGACCCCGTTCAGCCCGAGCGCGAGCACGCGAGCAGACGTGCGCTTGTCGGCGGCCTGGGTCCGCACCAGTTCGACCACCTCGTCCTGCCACGCCTGGACGAGCTGGCGCGCGTCGCCGGCCGTTCCCGTGGGTGCCGCGACCTCCAGGTCGGACACCAGTTGTGCGCCGGGCCCCGCCTGCCAGGCGCGGATCGTGTCCCGGCGCGAGCGCTGCATGGCGTCGACGACGACCGCCGAGAGCCCGTCGCCGACCGCGTCCGTCAACTGCGCCTCGGGGCGCGTGCCCGACCGGAACAGTGCCGTCACGCGGTCACGGAGCCGTCCGACGCCCGTCTCCAGTCGCCGCAGCCAGTCGCCCGCGCCGACGAAGTCGTGCCAGCGTGCCAGGACCTCGCCCCGCAGCACCCGACCGTCGTCGATGGCGTCGAGGATGCTCGCGACGGCGTGTTCGTGGGCGACGTCGGCCCGCTCGCCCAGGTCCGCCACGGCGGCCTGCTGGTCGTCGACCGCCTCGACCACCGCCTCCACCCGTCCGGCCACGCTGGCGAGCGCGCCGACCAGGGTGGCGTCGGCGACGGCGCGCCGGGCCGCGTCGTCGCCGGCCACGTCGTCCAGGTACGCGATCACCTCCCCGACGGCCTCCCGCGGCAGGCGCTCGTCGGCGATCGCCTCGGCGTCCTCGACGACCAGCAACGCGGCTCGCGCCAGGCCCGCCTCGTCGAGCATGTGGCGCAGGTGCGCGGCCACCTCCCGGCGCTGGGCGGGCTCGATCCGGTCCAGCACCACGGCGACGGCGGTGCCGTGGTCGGCCGCCGTGCGCAACAGGTCCCACGGCACGGCGTCGGCGTAGCGGGCAGGCGTGGTCACGAACAGCCACAGGTCGGCGGCTCCCAGCAGCTGGCGCGACAACGCCCGGTTGGCCGCGGCCACCGAGTCGATGTCGGGCGTGTCCAACAGGGCGACGCCGGGCGGCACCTGGTCGCTGGCGACGAGTGTGAGGACGTCCGGGTCGGCTGTGGCCTCGGTGCCGACGGCTCGGCGCAGCGAGGGCAGCACCCGGTCGGAACGGAACGAGTCCTCGTCGGTCGGGTGGTGCACCAGCACCGGCGAACGGGTGGTGGGGCGCAGCACACCGGTGCGGCTGACGGCGTCCGCGACCAGCGTGTTCACCAGGGTCGACTTGCCGGCGCCGGTGGAACCACCGACGACGACCAGCAACGGGGCGCCCCGGTCGACCAGGCGCGGCAGGAGGTGGTCGGCGAACTGGTCGGCCAGCCGCTGTTGCACGATCCGCCCGGACGTGGCGGACGGCAGGTCCAGTGGCAGGCGCACGGCGGCCACGGTCGCCGCCAGCGAGGTGGCCGCCTCCACGAGCTCGGCGGTGTCGGACATGGCGGTCAATGTAGGTCGCCGGGGGGTGACAACCCGTCAGGCCGCCCCCGGACGCCGGCGAAGCCCGGACGGTGTGGGTGAGCCGGGGTGCTGTGGTCACGAGTCGGTCCTGGCACGAACGGCGCTGACGCTGCCCGCCAGGACCGACCTCGATCACTCGGGTGGCATCAGGGTGGCGAAGAGCGCGTTGTCGATGGGCTCGCGCAGCGATCGCTTGAACTCGGCGAACGACGGCCAGCGGGCCAGGGTGTCGACGGCCTCGTACAACTCCACGGCCTGGTCGTCGGTCGGGGTCGCGGAGATCACCGGGCCGAAGAAGGCGGGGCCATCGGGGGGATCGAACGACAGGATCGGGGTCCCCACGTCGCCGCCGGTGCGCTCCATGGCCTCGTCGGTGGAGGCTCGCAACTCGGCGTCGAAGCGTTCGTGGTGCTGGGCCGCGGCCAGCGACACGGGCAGGTCGGCGGCCTCCAGGATCGCGGGGAGGTCATCGACCACGGACTGCCGGTGCTTGCCCATGACGACCCAGCGCTCGTCACCCTCGGGCGGACTGTCGATCTCGGGAGCGTCCTCCCACAGGCGCAGGCCCATCTCCTCGTAGAGCCGACCGACGACCTCGGGCCCGTGGGCCTCCTGGGCGGCTGCCGCGACGCGCAGGAGCGCCGTCCCGGCCGCGTGGCTGTCATTGGTGGCGTCCGCATCATCGGGGTCCTCGTTGAGGATCGCCAGCGAGATGAAGCGCCAGACCGGTTCGACGTCGGTGAGGCGACTCACCTGGCGGAACCACTTGGACGTCTGCCAGCAGAACGGGCAGACCGGATCGAAGAAGAATTCGACCGTGCGGGCCACGGCAACTCCTGGATGTCGGGGAACGGACACCGGTGCAACGGGCGGCACGCCTGCATCCTTCCGCCAGATCGTGGGCAGATGATGGACAGGTGGTGGCCGGTCAGCCGACGAGCCCGTCCGCCAGCGCCGCGACCACCCCCGCTGCGAGTCGGTCGTGGTCGCGTGCGCTGCTGTAGGCGTGGCAGGACACCCGCACCATCGGCCGGCCGCCCACTGCCGTGACCTTCGCCTCGATGCCGCGTGCGGCCAGGAAGCGCTCGACGGCGGCACTGGCGGTCCCCAGTCCGTCGTCGGCGACCGGGAGTTCGACCGTGCGCATCCACCCGGCACCCGGCAGGACCTCGCCGTCCACCCGGCCGGCGAGGTGGTCGGCGCCAGCGACGGCCAGGCGTTCGATCTCGTCGCCGCGGTCCGCGATGGCGCGTGCCTGGGCGAGCACCGCGCCGATGACCCGCCACGGGCCGATGTCGGCCGTGCCCTGCCACACCGAGTTCGCGGGGAAGGGGAGGTCGTCCTCGAACGACGGGATCGCGGCCCGGACGTGGTCGTGATGACGCGGATCGACCACGACGGCCGCCAACGACTTCGGCGCACACGCCCACTTGTGCAGGTTGCCGACCCAGGCGTCCGCCCCGCGGCCGTCGAGGTCCAGCGGCACCTGGCCCGGTTCGTGGGCGCCGTCCACGACGATGGGGACGTCGCGTGCCCGGGCGGCCGCCACGACCGCGTCCACGTCGCAGCCCGTGGCCGTGGCCGACGCGATGGCGTCCACCACGACGCCGTCGACCCCGTCCAGGGCCGCCGCCAGGGTGGCAGCGGCCACGTCGGCACGCGCCCGGGGGTCGAGGTGGATCGGCACCAGTTCGGCCCCGCTGCGTGCGGCCCTGCGGCGCAGGGCGGCCAGCACCGCCGGATAGGTCAGGTCGGTGCACAGGATCCGGGCACCGGGTCGCCACGGCAACACCCGCAGCGCGACGTGCATGCCCACGGTGGCGTTGGGCACCAGTGCGGTGTTGGTGGCCGGGGCACCGAGGAAGTCGGCCACCACCGCGACGGCGTCGGCATGGAGGTCGTCGTGGCGGCGACCCCAGGTGTCCATGGGGTTGGCCTCGGCCTCCCGACGCGTCGCCTCCACGGCCGCCACGATGGCCGTCGTCACACCTCCGAAGGAGCCGTGGTTGGTGTGCACGACGTCGTCGTCCAGCGCCCAGGCCCGGGTCGAGCCGAACAGTCCGCCCACGTCCGGAACCCGGTGGTCAGCGCCCCCGCCACGTGCGGCACCCCCACCTCACCGGCATCGGGTCGGTCGTCCCCCCGCCCGTGGCCGACACCCGGCACACCCACCTCAGAGACGGTCGTTGGGGACGTAGCCGCCCCACTCGTCGCGCAGCACGTCGCAGACCTCCTGGAGGGTGGCCCGGGCCTGCAGGGCGGCCCGCATGGGTACCAGCAGGTTGTCGCCGGACCCGACCGCGGCCCGGACGTCGTCGAGGCAGGCATCGACCGTCGACTGGTCGCGTCCGTCCTTGACCGCGTCGATGCGCGCGACCTGTTCGGCCCGGATCGACTCGTCGACGCGTTGCAGGTCGGGCTGGACGTCCTCGTCACGCTGGTACCGGTTGACGCCGACGACGACCTGCTCGCCGGACTCCACCGCCTTGGCGATGGCGTAGGCCGAGCGCTCGATCTCGCCCTTCTGGTAGCCCTCCTCGATCGCGGCCACCGCGCCGCCGAGGTCGTCGATCGCGTCCAGTTCGGCCAACACCTCGGCCTCGATCCGGTCCGTCATCGACTCGACCAGGTAGCTGCCGGCCAGCGGGTCGACGCTGCTGGCCACGTCGGACTCGTGGGCGATCACCTGCTGGGTGCGCAGGGCGAGGCGGGCCGACTGCTCGGTCGGCAGGGCGAGCGCCTCGTCGTAGCTGTTGGTGTGCAGCGACTGGGTGCCGCCCAGGGCCGCCGCCAGCGCCTGGATGGTGACCCGCACCATGTTGACCTCGGGCTGCTGCGCGGTCAGTTGGACCCCGGCCGTCTGGGTGTGGAAGCGCAGCATCATCGACTTGGGGTCGGTCGCCCCGAAGCGGTCGCGCATCAGTCGGGCCCAGATCCGTCGGGCGGCCCGGAACTTGGCCACCTCCTCCAACAGGGTCGTGCGCGACACGAAGAAGAAACTCAGTCGCGGCGCGAAGGCGTCCACGTCCAGGCCCGCGGCCAGGGCCGCCTCAACGTAGGCGATCCCGTCCGCGATCGTGAAGGCCACCTCCTGCACCGGGGTCGCCCCCGCCTCACCGATGTGGTAGCCCGAGATCGAGATCGTGTTGAAGCCCGGGAGGCGATCGGCGCAGTAGGCGAACGTGTCCGCGATCAGCCGCAGCGACGGCTCCGGTGGGTAGATGTAGGTCCCGCGGGCGATGTACTCCTTGAGCACGTCGTTCTGGATGGTCCCGCGCAGGTCGGCGGCGTCCACGCCCTGTTCCTCGCCGGCGATCTCGTACATCAACAGCAGCAGCGCGGCCGGCGCGTTGATGGTCATCGAGGTGGACACCTCGTCGAGCGGGATCCCGTCGAACAGGATCTTCATGTCCTCGACCGTGTCGATCGCGACCCCGACCTTGCCGACCTCGCCGTCGGCGATCTCGGCCGACGAGTCGTAGCCCATCTGGGTCGGCAGGTCGAAGGCAACCGACAGCCCGGTCGTCCCCTGGTCCAGCAGGTACTTGTAGCGCTGGTTGGACTCGGCGGCGGTCGAGAACCCGGCGTACTGGCGCATGGTCCAGAGCCGCCCGCGGTACATGCTGGGATACGGGCCCCGCGTGTAGGGGAACTCACCGGGTGCGCCCAGTGCCTCGTCGGGGTCGAAGTCGGCGAGGTCGTCCGGCCCGTAGACCTCCTCGATCGGGAAGCCACTGACAGCCGGGAACTCGTCGGTCATGGGCTGGTCCTCGACTCGGGGTGGTCGGTGGTCGGCGTCGCCGGGGCGTCCAACGCCGTGACCGGGCCACAGGACGACCCGATCACGGCGAGGCTAGTCCCCGACGGCATCGTGTTGGCCAGCGCCCACTGCGTCCGAAGGACGCGCCGTCAGCCGAGGTGTTCGTGCAGGAAGGCCACCGAGTCGGCCCAGGTCTGGGCGGCGAGGTCGGCGTCGTAGTGCCCGAAGGGATCCTCGTCGTTGAAGAAGGCGTGCTTGGCGCCCTCGTGGATCCGGATGTCGACCGACGGCGAGCCGGAGGCCTTCAGCTTCGACTCCAGGTCACGGACCTGATCCGGCGGGGCGAAGTCGTCCTCGGAGCCGAAGTGGCCCAGGACCGGTGCCACCACCTTCGACAGGTCGACCTGGTCGTAGCCGCCGACGCCGTACCACGGCACGGCGGCCCCGATCCGGTCGCCCTGCTGGGCGGCCAGCACCAGCACGAACCCGCCGCCCATGCAGTACCCGACGGCGCCCACGGTGTCCGAGGTCACCGCGCCGTGGCCCTCCAGGAAGTCGACGGCCCCGGCGAGGTCCGTCGCCGCCTGGTCGACCGGGAGGTCCTGCATCAACTGCCCGGCCTCGTCGGCGTCGTGGGTCGTGGTCCCGCCGTACAGGTCGGGCGCAAGCGCCACGAAGCCCTCGGCCGCGAAGCGGTCGGTGACGTCCCTGATGTGGTCGGTCAGTCCCCACCACTCCTGGATGACGATCAACCCGGGCCCCGAGCCGGACTCGGGAGTCGCCAGGTAGCCATGGGCGGAGCCCCCGTTGCTGGGGAATGTCACGTTCTGGTACGGGTTGTCGGCCATGGTGGTGGTTCCTGTGGTGGACGAGTTCCAACCGTACGCGCTGGCCGGTGGGCGATCGGCTGACCGTCCGGCCGCGGCACCCCCAACCGACCGGGCCGGCTGTCGTCCACGACGCACGCGTCGACGCTGCGAGGACGCGTTGGAGTTACTGGTAGGAGATCAGGTGCGGGGTCGGCTCGACCTTCGCGGTGTCCTCGGGTGACCGCGTCTCGGGCGAGTCCTCGTCGAAGAAGTTCTTCCAGCCCCACCACACCTCGTCCGGGCCGGCGTTGGTCAGCACCTCGTAGGTGTCGTTCTTGAGGGTCTGCGGGCCCTGCCCGTCGACGTGGATCATCGTGGCCAGTTCGGCGGGGAAGTGGAGGTCCTCGCGGTCGGTCAACATCGACAACCGGAAGTTGTGGATGACGAGCAACTTCTGGGGCAGGACCTCCTCCCGCACGATCCCGGCGAGCCAGTCACTGACCTCGTTGACCTCCGAGGTGGTGACCGTGCCGATCTGTTCGATGTGGACCTGGTCCGACTTCAGTCGCCACTCCGGGTCCAGCGCCAGCCCCACGTTCGGACGGCGGAGCAGGTCCTCGAGCCGCTTGGCCTGGGTCAGGAAGTCCTCGCGCCCGGGCTGGAGGTCGAGCACGACATAGACCCCCGCGTCGTTCGCGCCGTCCACCCACTCCGTGAGCAGGTCGATGTCCTCCTTGCGCGAGTAGGACTCGTCGGGCTCGGCGTCGGCCGAGGCCACCGTCGCGATGATCTCGAAGGCCGGCAGGACCGAACTGTCGCCGAACAGGCCCTCGTAGTCGGCCGCCAGGTCCTCGGTGTAGGCGATCGAGCCCTCGAGGTCGCGCTCGCCGAGGACGCCCAGGGCGGGACCGCGGGGGTTGCCGTAGGACGCGATGAAGGTCCGGTCTGGGAACAGGACCTTGCCGCCGCCCACCAACTCCGGGGCCTCCACGGCCGCCAGGAACAGGCCGGGCCAGTCGGGGGCACCGCTCGACATCGGCGGCGCGTCCGGCCACTGGTCGTCGGCAACCGCCAGCAGGACGCTGTCGGCCCCGGCCAGCGACTCCTGGAGGGCCGGCATCGCGCGCGGGTCGTCGCCGGTGAAGGGGACCATCTCGACGCCGACCAGGTCCAGTGCCTGTGCGACGTCGGGACGCAGTGGCTCGTCGTCGTCCGGACGCACGACCGCGACCACCCCGGCCAGGGCGTCCGGTGCCGGGATGGCGGCGGCGTCCGCGACCATCGCGTCCACCTGTTCCGGCCGGGTGACCAGCGGGCTGGGCGCGGGGGCCGGCGTCGGGTCGGCCGAGGCGTCGGGTTCGTCGGTGCTGCCGCTGTCCGAGCCGGTCGGCGTCGACGTGGGGGCGGCCGAGGGCACCTCCACGGTGACCTGGTGCACGGTCGCTGACGTGGCCGGCGGCGTCCCGACCGCCACGACCTGGCTGGTGGCCCACTGCTCGAGCAGTGCGTCCGTCGACGGCGACGCGGTCGAGTCCTCGCTGGCCGTCGGGTCGGCCGTGCCGGTGGCGTCGGCAGTGGCCGACGCGTCCGGTGACGCCGTGGCGTCGGGGTCCGGCACCGCCGCGGCGGTGCCGCCGGCCACCACCAGTGGTGCCCGCAGGTCGCGCGCGAGCCCGGCGGCCACGGCCACGTGCGGACCGCTGGACCGGTCGACGGTCACCACGACGGGCGCGGCCGCGACGACCTGGCCGAGCAGGCTGGCGGCGAGGTCGTCGGACGTGGCGGCCGCGACGTCGACGATGCCGGCGGCCGGGCTGGTGAACTCCGGCAGGGCCCAACCCGACGGCGCGGGCTGGTCCGCGGTGGGCGGCGAGGCGGGATCGACCGTCGATGGCGCGTCCGGGTCGCCCGCCACCGGTTCACGGAAGTCGGCCACGGCCAACGCCGTCCACACGAGCACGCCGGCACCGACCAGCAGTGCCACGAGGACCAGCCACATGGCTGGTCCACCCCCCGCGCGACGCGTCGCCATCACCCGTCCCGGTCGGACACGGTGGCCGTGTGCTCGGCCACGCTGGGATGCTCGTCGTCACCGGTGAAGAACTTCCAGGCGGCGACGCCGGCGCCCACGGCAAGCAGCGGCAGGCGCAACGCCGGCGGCGTGAACTTCCACGCCTTCCGGACCAGCGGCGCCGCGGCGAGAATGGTCTTGACGTCCATGGGATGCCTCCTGGGGCTGACCGCAGGATGCCGCGTCACCGCGGCCGTTGCCGGTCCGGTCGACCCGGGATCGCGTCGGTCAGGCGCTCCGGCGGTTGCGGAACTTCGCCTTCACGTAGTCCTTGTTCATCATCGCGATGAAGTCGATCGAGATCTCCTTGGGGCAGGCGGTCTCGCACTCGCCCATGTTGGTGCAGGAGCCGAAGTAGGACTCCATGACCCCGACCATCGACTCGGTGCGTTCGTAGCGCTCCGCGTCGCCCTGTGGCAGCAGGTTGAGGTGGGCGAGCTTGGCGGAGGTGAACAGCTGGGCCGCACCGTTGGGGCAGGCAGCCACGCAGGCCCCGCACCCGATGCAGGCGGCGGCGTCCATCGCCAGGTCGGCGGTCTCCTTGGGGATCTGGGTCAGGTTCGCGTCCTGGGCCTGGCCGGTGTCGACCGTGACGTACCCCCCGGCCTGGATGATCTCGTCGAAGGGCGACCGGTCCACGACCAGGTCCTTGACGATCGGGAACCCGCTGGCCCGCCAGGGCTCGATGACGATCTCGTCGCCGTCGGCGAACGTGCGCATGTGCAACTGGCAGGTCGCGGTCCCGCGCTGGGGGCCGTGCGGGACGCCGTTGATCATCACCCCGCACGACCCGCAGATGCCCTCGCGGCAGTCGTGGGAGAACTCGATCGGCTCGTCGCCGTCCAGCACCAACCGCTCGTTGACCAGGTCCAGCATCTCCAGGAACGACGCGTCGGCGGAGATGTCGGTGGCCTCGTAGGTGGCGAACGACCCGGGAACGTCCGGGCCGGCCTGTCGCCACACCTGCAGCGTCAGATTCACGGTGAACCTCTTTCGACGATCGTCGACGGTTGGAAGGGGTGGGGGAAGCGCTGGGGGGTACGGGGTCGGCCCGGACGGCCGACCCGGCGGACTACTTGTAGCTGCGTTGCGACGGCGGGACGTAGCGGAACGCCAGCGGTTCCTTGTGGAGTTCCTGGGCTTCGCCCTGGCCCTGCCACGCCCAGGCGGACACGTAGGAGTAGTTCTCGTCATCACGCTTGGCCTCGCCCTCGTCGGTCTGGGACTCCTCACGGAAGTGCCCGCCGGCCGACTCGTTGCGATCCAGCGCGTCACGCACCATCAGTTCGCCCAGTTCGAGGAAGTCGGCGACTCGTCCGGCCTTCTCCAACGACGAGTTGAGGGTGGCGCCCGACCCGGGGACCTTGACGTCGGCCCAGAACTCCTCGCGCAGCGCCGGGATCTCGCCCAGCGCCTTGACCAGTCCGTCCTCGTTGCGGGCCATCCCGCAGTAGTCCCACAGGATCTTGCCCAGTTCGCGATGGAAGTGATCGACCGTGCGACTGCCGTCGATCGCCAGCAACTTCTTGGTGCGGGCCGTCACGACCTCCTCGGCCGCCGCGAACGCGTCGTGGTCCAGCCCCACCTCACCCTCGTTGAGCTTGTCGGCGAGGAAGTTGCCGATCGTGTACGGGAGGACGAAGTAGCCGTCGGCCAGCCCCTGCATCAGGGCGGAGGCACCGAGCCGGTTGGCGCCGTGGTCGGAGAAGTTGCACTCGCCGATGGCGAACAACCCGTCGACGGTGGTCATCAGGTGGTAGTCCACCCACAGTCCGCCCATGGTGTAGTGCGGGGCCGGGAAGATGCGCATCGGCCGCTTCGTCGGATCCTCGCCGGTGATGCGCTCGTACATCTCGAACAGGTTCGAGTACCGGTCCCAGACGACGTCGAAGCCCAGCCGCTCGATCGCGTCGGCGAAGTCGAGGTAGACCCCGTTCTTCAGCGGCCCGACCCCGCGGCCCTCGTCGACCACGATCTTGGCGTTGCGGGATGCCACGTCACGCGGCACCAGGTTGCCGAAGGACGGGTACTTGCGCTCGAGGTAGTAATCGCGCTCGTCCTCGGGGATGTCGGAGGGGGCGCGGTCGTCACCGACCTCCGTCGGGACCCAGATGCGGCCGTCGTTGCGCAGCGACTCGCTCATCAGGGTGAGCTTGGACTGGAACTCGTCGCTGGCGGGGATCGCGGTCGGGTGGATCTGGGTGTAGCAGGCGTTGGCGAAGAAGGCACCGCGCCGATGGGCGCGCCAGATCGCGGTGGCGTTGCAGGCCATCGCGTTGGTCGACAGGTAGAAGGCGTTGGAGTACCCCCCCGTCGCCAGCACCACCGCGTTGGCCTCGTGGCGAGTGATCTCGCCGGTGATCAGGTCCCGGCAGATGATCCCACGCGCCCGGCCGTCGACCACGACGATGTCGAGCATCTCCTTGTGGGTGTGGGTGCGGACCTTGCCGGCAGCGACCTGGCGTTCGAGCGCCTGGTACGCGCCCAGCAGCAGTTGCTGGCCGGTCTGGCCACGCGCGTAGAAGGTCCGGGACACCTGGGCGCCGCCGAAGGAGCGGTTGGCCAGCATGCCGCCGTACTCGCGTGCGAACGGCACGCCCTGTGCGGCGGCCTGGTCGATGATGTCGTTGGACACCTGCGCGAGTCGGTAGACGTTGGCCTCGCGCGACCGGAAGTCCCCACCCTTGACGGTGTCGTAGAACAGTCGGAAGATCGAGTCACCGTCGCCGCGGTAGTTCTTGGCCGCGTTGATGCCACCCTGGGCCGCGATCGAGTGCGCGCGCCGTGGGCTGTCGTGGAAGGTGAACGCGTCGACGTCGTAGCCCAGTTCGCCCATCGTGGCGGCCGCGGACGCCCCGGCCAGTCCGGTCCCGACCACGATCACGCTGAACTTGCGCTTGTTCGCGGGGTTGACCAGGTCCATGTCGAACTTGTGGTCTTCCCACATGGTCTGGATGGCGACCTCGTTGCCATCGTCGTCCAGCGGAACCTTCGGGTCGAGCACGCTCATGTCGTGGAGTCCTTGACGACGGATGTGGGGCGACGGAGTTGGGGGCGATGTGGTGTGGGTGCGGGGGATCCTGGCGAGCGGTCGGTCAGCCGACGACGCCGGTCAGCACGGCGATCGGGAAGCTGAGGTTGCCGCCGATGACCACCACGGTCACCCCGATGGCCAGCGACCGGCGGTAGGAGTTGAAGCGGCGGTTGTTCCACCCCAAGGTCTGGAACAGGCTCCAGATCCCGTGGTAGATGTGCAGGCCCAGCGCCAGGTTCGCCAGCAGGTAGAACGCGGCCACCGGTGGGCGCGACAACGAGGCGACCAGGTTGGCGTAGGCCGCCCCCTCCTCCCACGCGGGGTTGACCGCCTCCACGCCCCAGGTCAGGTCGGCGAGGTGGAAGGCGATGAACAGCAGCACGATCACGCCGGTCCAGCGCATCGTGCGCGAGGCGAAGTCGGCCGCGACGTAGTGGCGCTCGGACTGGTAGCCGGTCGGACGGGCGCGACGGTTCATGACGGTCAGCGCGTACGCCGCGTGGACGTGCACGACCAGGGCCGCGATCAGCCCCAACCGCAGGATCCACAGCATCACCGTGTGCGGCAGGATCGGGTAGAGCAGTCCCTCGCGGAGCCACTCGGAGTACCCATCGATCGACTCGGCCCCGAAGTACATCTTCAGGTTGCCGACCATGTGCGCGACGATGTAGCCCAACCCGAGGATCCCCGAGATCGCCATGGCGTACTTCTTGCCCAGGGCCGTGCCGTACAACTGGACGATCCACGGGACCTGACCGGGCGCCTGGGGCGGCGGAGTGGCGGTCGTGGCAGGTGACGCCGTGGCCATCGGTGGTGCTCCTGTGAGGGAATGGCTGCCACGTCCGCAGCAGTCCGCACCACGGTCGGCACGGGGCGATCGACGGTACCAGCGCACCCAGTGGGGCAACCTCCGGGGCGTGACGGCCGGGCGAGTGTTCCCGGGCGGTCGCGGCGGCGTGGCCGTCGTGGCCACGCGGGGCCGAGGTGATCCATGGCCGTGCGGGCCACATGGACGACGGGATTCTTGCTTGACTGGCCTCGGCATCCGACCGACCGAAGGAACGCCATGGAACTGCGCGAGGACCTGACCCCGTTCGAGGCCGTGAACTACTTCTTCCACAAGGCCGCCGCCATCGACGAGTTGTCGGACGCCGCCGTCGCGGTCCTGACGGGGACCTACCGCGAACTGCGTGTGCAGGTCCCGGTGCGACGTGACGACGGCAGCCTGGCCGTGCACGTCGGCTACCGGGTCCAGCACAACGGGGCGCGCGGGCCGTACAAGGGCGGTGTGCGGTTCCATCCCAGTGCCGACATCGAGGAGGTGCGGGCGCTGGCGTCGCTGATGACGTGGAAGACCGCGTTGGTCGACGTGCCGTTCGGCGGGGCCAAGGGCGGCGTCCAGGTCGATCCCAGCGCGCTCTCCACGACCGAGTTGGAGCGCCTGTCACGTCGCTACTTCGGCCAGATCGCCCACATCATCGGGCCGAACCGGGACATCCCGGCCCCGGACATGAACACCAACGCCCAGGTGATGAGCTGGTTCATGGACGAGTACGGCCGCCGCAGCGGCCACACCACCCAGATCGTCACCGGCAAGCCGCTGGCGCTGGGCGGGTCCGAGGGCCGCGAGGCGGCGACCGGACGGGGCGTGGTCCAGGTCATGGACAAGGCCGTGGCGACGCTGCAGATGGGCGCGCCCAGGGACCTGACCGTCGCGATCCAGGGCTTCGGCAACGTGGGCTCGTGGGCCGCAAGGCTGGCCGAGGAGAAGGGCTACCGGGTCGTGGCGGTGTCCGACGTCTGGGGCGCGATCAGCCACACCGAGGGCCTGGACGTGGGGGCACTGTTGGGCCACGTGGCCGAGTCGGGGTCGGTGGTGGACTTCGCCGGCAGCGAGCCGATGGAGCCGGGTGACCTGCTGACGGCCGACGTCGACATCCTGGTGCCGGCCGCGATCGGCGAGGTCATCACGCACCACAACGTGGCCGACGTCCGGGCGTCGTTGATCGTGGAGGCCGCCAACAACCCCGTGACCCCGGTGGCCGACGCCGAACTCACGAGTCGGGGCGTCACCATCGTGCCGGACATCCTCGCCAACGCCGGCGGCGTCACCGTGTCCTACTACGAGTGGGTGCAGAACAACCAGGAGTTGTCCTGGGACGAGGCCGACGTGAATGCCCGGCTGGAGCGCAAACTGGGGCGAGCGTTCGACACCTGCTGGTCGTTCTACCAGGCCGAGGATGCCGCGGTGTCCATGCGCGAGGCCGCCTTCGCCCTGGCCGTGAAACGCGTGGTCGAGGCCGCCAGCCTGCGCGGCTACCTCTAGGCCGACCCGTGCGTGCGTCACACGTTCCGCGGGCGGAACGAGGCACGCACACGCATTCCCGGGCCGTCAAGCGTGCGTCGCTGGTTCCACGGGTGGAACGTCACACGCACACGTCGGGTGTGGACGTTGTCAGCCGCCCAGCAGGCGACCCAGGGTGCGACCGACGACGCCCGGCTCGCGCGGTGTCCAGCCGTCGGGGACGGCGTCCGGGTCGACCTCGGCCAGCGCCGAGAACACGTCGTCGGCGCTGGGGTTGACCAGCGAGTGCTCCCCGACCTGCACGGTGGGGACCGTCTCGCTGCCGTTGGCGACCGCACGAACATGGGCTGCGGCCTCCTCGTCCTCCCAGATGTTGCGGCGTTCGAACACCAGGTCGTGGCGCTCCAGCGACCGCAACAGTCCAGCGCAGAACCCGCACCCGGGGCGCCAGTAGACGGTGACCGGGGTCGCGGAGGTGGGGTCGGAGGTGGTGGGCGAACTCACGGGTGGTCCTGACATGGTGGACGGCCGAGGTCGGGTGGTCGTGGACCGCGGTCGCCACGGAAAACCCGAAGACCTCCGTGGATGTTCCCCGTCCCGCCACGACCCGGGGGACGGCACGAGCGGGCCAGCCGTGGCCGAGCCACGGCCACGGTCAGTCCCGGGGACCAGAGGTGCCGGGGCCGGGTTCGTGGCCCGATGCCGATCAGAGTTCTGGGCGTGCCGCTGGGCGGGTCAGCGCGAGCACGCCGCCGCACCGCTGGCAGTAGGTGGCTCGTGGGCCGTGGTCGTCGAAGCCACAGTCCGGGCAGGTGTCCTCCCGGCCGACGCGGGGCGTGGCCGCCGCCACCTCGGCCGACACGATCCCCGTGGGCACGGCGATCACGCTGTAGCCAAGGATCATCAGGGCGCCGGCCAGGACCTGGCCGAGGGCAGTCTGCGGGGCGATGTCGCCGAACCCGACGGTGCTCATCGTCACGATCGACCAGTACACGCCGCGGAACATCGAGTCGAAGCCGTTGGCTTCCCCCTCGATCACGTACATGGTCGAGCCCACGATGACGTTGATCAGCACCACGGTCATCAGGAACACCGCGATCTTGCGCGCGGAGGCATGCACGGCGTCGAGCAGGAAGTTGGCCTGGCGCAGGAAATGGCCCATCTTGAACACCCGGAACACCCGCATCAGGCGCAGTGACCGCACCACCAGCAGGGTCTGGGCACCCGGAACGACCAGGGCGAGGTAGACGGGCAGGATCGACAACAGGTCGATCACCCCGAAGAAGCTGCGGGCGTAACGGCGCGCGGACGGTGCGGTCCACAACCGCGCGCCGTACTCGACCGTGAACAACCCGGTGATGACCCATTCCAGTGTCTGGAACAGCCGTGGGTTGGACGCTCGCACCCCCGGGACACTCTCCCACATCACCAGGAACACGCTGCCGACGATCAGCAGCAGCAGGACGACGTCGAAGGCCTTGCCCGCCGGGGTGTCCGCCTCGAAGATGACGTGTCGCAGGCGCTCGCGGGTGGTGTCGCGTGCGGGACGGGTCGGCGCGGATGCCATGTCGCCACCTCCTGGGTGGTTGGCCATGCAGGCCGGTCGGGCCGCGGAGGGTACGACGACGGCAACCACCGGAAGGCCGCGGATCGGCCAGCCACGCGGGCCGGTCGGACGCGTCAGCAGAGGTGGGCCTGGAGTCAGCCGAGGTAGGCCTGGAGGCGGGGGCCGACCAGGGCGACCAGGTCGTCGACGGAGGCCGACTCGAGGTCGGGGAAGCGGATGACGTAGCGCAGGACGGCGACGCCGACCAGGTGGGCGGCCGCCAGGGTCATCCGCAGTTCGGCGTCCTCGCCGTCGAGGCGGCCAGCCAGGCGGCGGACCAGGACGGTCCCGAAGAAGTCGCGCAGCACCGCCGCACCCTGGTCGGTCGCGAAGGCGCCACGCAGCATCGACAGCAGCGCGTCGCGCGTGGCCGGGTCCTCCCAGACGCCGAAGAACGCGGCGGCCAGCCGTTCCCCGGCGCCGTCCACGCCGGGGCCGATGATGCGGTCGGCGAACTCGGCCGGCGGCATCGGCAGTCGCACCGCCGCCACGAACAGGTCCTCCTTGGTCCCGAAGTAGTGGTGCACCAGGGCGGGATCGACGTCCGCCGCGGCCGCGATCGCCCGGATCGTGGCCCCGTGGTAGCCCTTGTCGGCGAAGGTGGCACGCGCGGCCGCCAACACCTCGCCGCGGGTGTCGTTGTCCCCGGGTCGTCGTCCGGACCGCGCCATCAGGCCCCCACCCGATCGCCGGCCACGGCGGCCATGAAGGCCTCCTCCAGGGTCGCCGGGACCATCTGCGGCTCCGCCCCCGGCAGGGCCTCGCGCACCCGCTCGGCCGTTGCCGCGACCACGCGCACCCGACGTCCGGCCGGCAGGGCCACGAGGCCCGCGTCCTCCAGTCGCGCCAACGCGGCCGCGGGGTGGTCGGGCTCCACCTCGACGACCTGCTGGTCGCCCACGACGTCGGCAACGGTGCCGGCCGCCACCTGGCGGCCGGCCGCGAGCACCACGAGCCGGTCGCACTGCTCGGCCTCGTCCATGTAGTGCGTGCTCACCAGCGCACCGGCGCCAGCGTCCACCGCCTCGTGGATCCGGTCCCACAGGTCGGCGCGCCCCAACGGCCCGACCCCCGATGTCGGCTCGTCCAGCACCAGCAGGCGGGGCCGATGGCCGAGTGCGGCCGCGAAGGCCAACCGACGCCGCACGCCCAGCGACAGGTCGGACACCACGACGTCGGCGACGTCCGCCAGGTCCGTCGGCAGGTCGGCCGACACGTCTGGGGTCGCGATGCCGAAGGCGGCCGCCTGGAAGGCCAGGTTCTCCGCCGCCGTCAGGTCCTCGTAGAGCCCCAGCCCCTGGGGGACGTAGCCGAGCTCGCGCCGGGTCGTGCGCGAGGGGGCCGCGCCCAGCAGGTGCACGGTGCCTGCGGTCGGGTACAGCAGTCCCAGCAGCATGCGGATGCAGGTGGTCTTGCCGGCCCCGTTGGCACCCAACAGGCCGACCACCTCGCCGGCCTCGACGGCCAGGCCGACCCGGTCCACAGCTCGGGTCGTGCCGAAGTCCATCGTCACCGCCTCCAGCCGCGCCAGCGTGGTCATCGGCCCACCTCCGCGAACTCGTCGCGCCGCCGCAGCGATGCCGCCATGACGACGTCCTCGAGGTCGGGCTCCAGCACCGGCCGGTCGTCGGCCTCGTCGGGTACGTCGGGCACGTCGGCGTCGAGCCAGGTACGCCACGACCGTCCGCGGCGCCACGACGGATGGTCCGGATCGCGGGCCGTCCCCGCGACCAGCCGACCGGGGAACGACGCGCGGATGTCCTCGGCCCGCCCCGCCACCAGCACCCGGCCATGGTCGAGCACGGTGACGTGGTCGGCGCGCTGGGCCTCGTCGAGATAGGCGGTGGTGGCGACGATGGCGGCACCTTCACCGGCGGCCCGGGCCAACAGCCGCCACACGTCCGCGCGGCTGACCGGGTCCAGCCCGGTGGTGGGCTCGTCCAGCACCAGCAGGTCGGGCTGCGGCAGCATCGCCATCGCGATCGCGAGCTTCTGGCGCATCCCTCCCGACAGGTCACCAGCCAGCCGGTCGACCGCGCCGCCCAGGGCCGTCACCGCCAGCAGGTCGTCGATGCGCCGAGCCATCTGCCCGGACGGGTCGCGGCCATGACTTCGCGCCACGAAGTCCAGGTTCTCACCGACCGACAGGTCACGCCACGTCCCTGCCGACTCCGGCTGGTAGCCCAGTCGCGACCGCGGCGGCGAATCGACCGTCCCCGACGTCGCCGCAACCAACCCGACCAGCACCCGCGCCAGCGTGGACTTGCCCGCCGCGTCCGGCCCGATGACCGCCTCGATCCGCCCGGGTCGGACCGCCAGGTCGACGTCGTCCAACGCCGTGACGGACCCCAGACGCACCGTGACACCGGCCAGACGGGTGCTCACGTCGCGGCCACCGGGGCCGGGTCGCGACCGGCCGAGTCGTGGTCGGACGTTCGAGCCGGACCGGCCGGTCGCAGGTCGCGGTTGAAGCGCCACACCGCCAGCCCGGACACGACCACGCTCATCACGGTCAGCACGCCCAGCGGCAGCGCCAGCGCCGACGCCGGCGCATCCTTGAGCATCACGTCCTTGGCCACCACGTTGAACCAGGTCAGCGGCAGCAGGTAGCCGATCCAGCGCACCCCGGCCGCCATCGACGTCAGCGGGAAGATCAGCCCGGACAGCAGCACCTGGGGCAGCACGGTCATCAGCGCGAGTTGGATCGCCTGGCCCTGGTTGGCCGACACCGTCGAGATCAGGACCCCGATGCCCAGTGCGGTGAACAGGAACAACAGCGACCCCAGCGCGAGCCACCACGGGTCTCCCGCGAAGGGGACGTCGAAGAGCGTGACCCCGATCCCCAACACCACCAGCAGGTCGACGGTCGCGACCACGAAGTACGGCGCCACCTTGCCCACGAACACGTCCCGAGCCCGCAGCGGCATCACCGCGAGTTGCTCCAGCGTCCCGGCCTGGCGTTCGCGCACGACGCCCAGCGACGTCACCAGCGAGCCGACGAAGATCAGGATCAGCCCACCCAGTCCCGGGACCAGCACGGCCGAGGTGGCGAGGTCGGGATTGAACGCAGTCCGGATCTCGATGGCCGGCCCGCCCTGCGCGGCGATCGCGGACAATGACCGCGTGGCGGCCTGGGCCGTGAACAGGTTCGAGCCGTCCACCCACGCCACCGGCTGTCCCCCGTCGACGGCGACGGCCACGTCGGCGTCCCCGCGCCGCAGCACGTCCACGGGATCGGCGTCGTCGGTCGCGTCCAGCACGGTGAACGGCGCCGGCAGGTTCGCCGCGCCCGCCGCGGCAGCGTCCCCGACCGGGACCACACGGATCTCACTGACGTCGAACCGGGCCGCGTACCCGAACACCACGAGCAGCAGGATCGGCATCACGATCATCATCGCCAGCGTCCGGCGGTCGCGCCGCACCTGTCGCATCTCCTTGACGATCATCGCCCACATCGCGACCTCGCATCCCGGCGACACGATCGATGTCATCGCCTGTTGACTTTCAATCTCGCAGAAGTCTACGTCTGTTGAGTTTCCTCGTCAAGCAGGATCACGGCCCAGCGGGCTCGTGGATCGCGAGTGGGCCGACCGTCCGCGCGGGAGGGCCGAGTCAGGCGGCGGGGAGGAAACCCATGGCATCCTTGGCGCGCTGCAACGTCGGGGCGCTGACGGCACGGGCCTTGTCGGCACCGGCGGCCAGCAGGCGCTTCATCTCACCCGGGTCGTCGACCAGCTCGGCGTGACGTGCCTGCAGGGGTCGCAGCATCTCCACGATCGCCTCGCCCACCGCGGCCTTGAAGGTGCCGTAGCCGCCGTCGGCGTACTCATCCACCAGCTCGTCGATGGTGCGGCCGGTGGCAGCAGCCATGATCTCGAGCAGGTTGGAGACACCGGCCTTGTCGCCACGGTCGTAGGCCACCTCGCGACCGGAATCGGTCTGCGCCGACCTGACCTTCTTCAGGATGCGGTCGGGATCATCGAGCAGGTTGATCCGGCCCTTGTCGGACTCGCCGGACGTTGACATCTTCCTGGTGGGATCCTGCAGGTCCATCACCCGTGCTGCGGCCTCCGGGAAGATCGCCTTCGGGAGCACGAACACCTCGCCGAAGCGATGGTTGAAGCGCCCACCGATGTCCCGCGCGATCTCGATGTGGTGGCGCTGGTCCTCCCCGACCGGCACCTCGTCGGCGTCGTACAGCAGGATGTCGGAGGTCTGCAGCACGGGGTAGGTCAGCAGCCCGGCGGTGACCTGGCCGTTGCGACCGGCGGCCTGCTCGGACTTCTCCCGGAACTGGGGCATCTTCTGCAGCTCCCCGACTCCCGCGACGGCGTCGAACAGCCAGGTCATCTGCGCATGGACGTCCCCGACGTGGGACTGCACGAACAGGGTCGACCGGTCGGGATCGACCCCGGCCGCGACGAACTGCATCGCCAGGCCGACGGTGCGGTCCGCGAGGACCGCCGGGTCGTGCGCCATGGTGATCGCGTGGAGGTCGACGACGCAATAGGTGACGTCGGCCGTCTCCTGCATGCGGACCCAGTTGACCAACGCACCCAGGTGGTTGCCGAGGTGGAGGTCGCCGGTCGGCTGCATGCCGGAGAACACGCGGGTCATGGTGATCGGCCTTCGAGGTGGCGGGAGACAGGTGGGACGGAAGCCATTCAACCACCCCGCCGGCTCGACCACCGACGCCGGCCCCGCCGACCTCCGAGGACCCCCACCCCCCACCACCCAAGGCCCTTCCACCCGGACACCACCCGGGCCGAACGCCCCCGGCCAACCTCACCCACCTGCCCAGGGCCCTTCCACCCGGACACCACCCGGGCCGACCCCCCCAGCCAACCTCACCCACCAACCCAGGGCCCTTCCACCCGGACACAACCCGGGTGGAAGGGCGGACAGCGGGTCGTGGCAGCCGAGCGGGCTGCCGAGCGTGCGAACGTGGCAGCTGAGCGTGCGGAACCTGGCGACGCCCGGGCCAGTGGCCCGGGCGTCGTGGGTGGAGCCTGGTGCGTCAGGTGGTGAGGAGGGCGCCTTCCTGCACGGTGGCGTCGTCGCTCGGGTCCGGCGTCCCGGTCGAGTCGTCGGCATCGCCGGGACCGGAGCCGCGGCCGTGGTGCCGACCGCGACCGCCGAAGCCACCCCGGCCGGGCAGGTCGGCGCCGGCGGATTCGCGGAAGGCCTCCAGCGCCGCCTGCTGCTCGTCGGTGAGGTCGTCGCGGCGCAGGCCGTCAGCGGCCTCGTCACGCGCGGCCCACAGGTCGGTCAGCAGGTCGGCCTGGTCCTGGGTCAGTGATCCATCCTCGACGGCGGCGGCCAGGGCCTCGTCGCGTGCGGCGCCGAACTCGGCTCGTCGGGCCTCCCGCTCCGCGGCGTGTTCCTCGACCCAGCGATCCTGGATGGCGTCCAGGGCAGCGGTCGCGTCGTCGACGTCGACGTCGAGTTCGGCCGCGAGCTTCTCGGCCAGGTCGGCGCCGAACGCCCCGACGTGACCATGGCGGCCGTCCTCGTCAGCACCGTCGTCGGCGGCATCGCCCGACGACGGCTCGTCGTCCGTGGTGGCCTGGTCGATCGCGGCATCGTCGGTGGTGGCCTCGTCGGTCGCACTGTCGGTGGGGTTGCTGGTGTCCTGGGCCAGGACCGGCACAGCGGCCAGGCCGACGGCGCCGGTCGCGGCCAGCGCGGCGATGGCGGTCCGGGTGATCTTCATCGGTTCGTCCTCGGTGGGTCGGGTTCTCGGGATCGTTCGTCGGGGTGACGGGAGCAACCGTGCCGGTCGTGCCTGTGAAGCGGCTGAGCGCGGGCTGAGAGTTGGCGGCGCCGCGACGACGTGCAACACTCGACAGACACCACCGGAGCCCGGCATGGCGCCCAACCACCCCGACCGCGGCGACGTTCGCCTGCGCCTGCTGCAACCCGATGACGTCGACGACATCGTCGCCGCCGTGTCCGAACCGGGACTGGTCCGCTTCACCCGCGTCCCGGCCCCGTACTCGGCCGATCAGGCACGCGAGTTCGTCGCCGGCTGCCGGCCCCGGAAGGGCGAGCCGGCCAGGACCCTGGCGCTGGCGGTCCCGGATGCCGACCGGGCGGCCGGACGCCTGGTCGGCGTGGTCGGCCTGGACGTCGACGAGCGGGACGGCAACGCCGAACTGGGCTACTGGACCGCCCCGGCGGGACGCGGCCGTGGCCTGACGACGTGGGGTGCCCGGGAAACCTGTCGTCGAGGCTTCGACGTGCTGGGCCTGGCCCGCATCCACCTGACGACATCGGTCGACAACCCCGCCTCCAGTGCCATCGCCGCTCGACTGGGGTTCGTACACACGGGCACGGCTCGGTCGGCGATCCTGCACCGCGGACTCGACGGGACGCCGATGGGGCGATCGGACGCCGCCGAGTGGGACCTGCTGCGCGGCGAACTCCGCTGAGGCGACGTCGGGCGAACTCGACCGGCATCCGGCCGCCGGCATGCGGCGACTCCCGGGGTCACTCGCCCCCGACCTCCAGACCCGACAGTTGCTCCACCAGGTCGACGTAGGCGTCGACGTCGAACTTGCGCTCCAGGCCTGCCCGAGTCATGGTCCGCAC